>JAAUZS010000109.1 GCA_014804495.1 Lachnospiraceae bacterium | reverse complement strand
TAAGATGCATAGCAGCAAGGTACAGGTTAAATATACTATTTCTTTTATGGCAATATTTTAGTTCTGCTTTGATTTCACAATTCTTCATTCTATGGAGCTGTTCTTGTGTTAGAGAAGTATACTGCTTTATTTTTGTATATATATCATCCAAAGAGATCTCCTCTACCGGATGACTGGATTCATATATCTTTTCTTTTCTGACACTCGCTTCTGCGTGTTTTCTAATATCACTAAAAGACCTTCTTTCATGAGGTACTAATGATTTAAATTCATGTTCTAACATTTTAAATAAATCGTCAGGACTATAAAAGGGGCGTAGAAGTGCAGTATCAAAAACATCAAAACTGATATACTTGATATCAGGACTTGCGATTTTATCAATAATGTCATTATACCTATTATCATAAGCTGATGTAACAGAATAGAAAAAATCGGGATTTTCAGATATTTCTTTTTTCACAAGACCGTTGTCAAGTAGTTTAATAAGTCTTGCTTTATCAAATTCTTTTAATGTACTGTTAAAAATATTTTGATACCAGTAATATTTGTATAATGCTTCCCATCTGTCCAAATAGTAAACAGCATCATAATTGTAATCTTTACGAGTGATTATATATCGTACAAATCGGAATGCTTCTATTAGATCATTTATATTTTTCTTAAACTTTTCCCTATCTCCATGCAGAGAAGTCGACGCCCCAGCATTCTGAAAATAGTAATAGCATCCATATTTGCAGCCTGCTAACCGTTTGGAGTAATTAAATATAATAGACGAAAACAAAAAGTCTTCGCACATTATCAAATGCTTTTTCTGTTTTTTTAGAATCGGTAGTATTTTTTCCCAAATTTTTTTATCATATATTTTGTTCCAAATTGTATGCCAAATAAAGCATTGTCCTTGCTGATGCCAAAAAGATTGCAGAATATCAACGCCTTCTTTTATTCCAAAGTCATAGGAATCATATATATTATGAACATATTTGTACCCAGTTTCATCTTCATATGTCACTTTACCTACAACAATATCTGCATCTGTTTCTACCGCTCGGTAAATTAATCCTCTAAAAAAATCCATTGAAACATAATCATCACTATCAACAAATCCAATGTAATCACCCGTTGCTGCTTCCACACCTGTAATGCGAGCATGAAACAATCCCATATTTTTACGATGTTCTAATATTTTGATTCTTTTATCTATTTTTTGTATTTGTTTTACAATTTCACCAGAACCGTCTGTCGAACCATCGTTGACAACCAAAATTTCTAAATTATGATATGACTGTCTAATAATACTATTAAGACAGCGTTTCACATATTTTTCAACATTATATACAGGAATAATGATTGATAATTTATAATCTTCATTTCTTATTTTTTCATATTCCATTCTTTTTTCCTACCATAAGCAGTCTTTTTAATCACAAAGTATTTTGAAGTGAAATATTTTAAATACAATTTCCATACTTTATTCAGGTCGTTTACACATACATTGTTCTCTTACGAACAATATTGTTCTTTATATTCTAATGCAATAATTATGAAAAAGCAATAAAAATTTCTTCTAAGCATAAAAAATAGAAAGGAATTAATAAAAAATGATAATATATGACCGATTATGGGAAACAATGAAACGGAAAGGTATATCTCAATACTCATTGATTAAAGATTATAATATAAATGAGGCACAATTATTTCGTTTAAGAAAGAATATGGTAATCAAAACTATAACAATTGATCATTTATGTGAAATATTAGATTGTGAAGTTGAAGATATTTGTCAACATATAAAAGAAAAACACACTTCAACTAATTAATGCAGTAAGCAGCTTCGTATAAAAACTCTGCTATTCCAAATTAAATGGAATATTATTCTGTATTAAAAGGTTCTGTAGATAATTTATCTGAGAGGATAATTCATCAATCTTTGGCTGATAAAATGCTGCTTCCTCCTCTCTAGTGCGGCTGATGATTTCTTCGGAACTTGTACCGAACAGATTTAAAAGTCCTTCACATACCATTGCTGTGTCTCCTTTCCTTATATTGTTGGCGGTGGTAATCTGATCTAAATAGCGTATATAAATATTCTGATCCGTATGACAACTGCAGTCGTCTGCAAGCCGGCCAACCAAAGCTGAATCGTATAGGTTATCAGTCAGGCAGCGTAGATACAGAGTGTCATCGGGGGATAATTCACGGGTGACGATAATCTGTGTAAGAAATATCTCATTAATGATATGATAAACCCCAGGAGCAGATTTTTCAACTATTAAATGTCGTTTTTGCGTTAAATGTTTAATTAGTTTTTGGGGGTAATGCAGACACAAAAATGACAGGCTGATATCGCTGTTGACGTACTGGTTGGTTTTACCGGACTGTTCAATGAGAAAGCATGCATAACCGATCGTTTTATAATAGCAGTCTGTATTTATGGAAGAACCAAGCCCTTTGATTTCAAAAAGATTAAATGTTGTGAAAATATTAGCGATATTTTTAGGAATTGGCTGGTATGATAATTTTTTAATCAGGAGCAAATCGATTCGGTAATATCCTTTTTTGCCGAGTGGATATTCTGTAAAAAATTCAAGTAGATGATTATAATCTCGTAAGTCAATTTGTACAGCGCAGGCAGCTGCTTCATGCCAATTGACATGCTGTTTTTTTGAAGATAGTTTTTTAATCTTAAGATTAGCCATAGAATATACCTTTCGTATAATTGATAAAGCATGATGCTTTGTAGAACATATAAGAAATGCTGATATATAGATAATAAAGTATATGAAATAAAAAAGCAAATAATTTATCATGTTTTGGTGTAGAAAAAAACATCACGTAATTACGATAATGTTAATAAAAAATCATAATATGGTATAACAGAAAGGTTAAGACACTGGAATGAGACAAGATATAGTATTGTGCAATATTACTATATAATTATGCAAATATAAGGATAAGCTTTAAGGTTGTTGTGTACCATTTTGATAAGCAGTATACTAATTAAATTGGTCATATGCATTGAGTTAATGCTAAAATTATTAAGCAATTTTTTTCTTTTCATAAGTATGTATCCAGTCGGATTTAAAGTAAAATATTGTAAAAATAACGCTGCTCAAAAACCACGTGAGCGGATATGCCCAGAAGATAACGTTAATTACCGGAATATACCTTACAATTATGGTAATATATGTCACACGTATAACACACCAGCATATAAGCATGACAATCATGGGAACAGTAGAACGCCCGGCTCCCCTGAAAATACCCGCAAGGCAATGTGAGTATGACAATAGGCAGTAAAATAATGTAACGGTATGAGCCTGTATAACGCCGAAAGCGACAACCTCGGGCTCGCTGTTGAATGCGGAAATAAGAACCGGTGAAAAAATATAAATGAGTATTCCGATAATTTCCGCCGTTATTACAGAGCAAAGAATGCCGAAGCGCGCGCCCTTCTTGGCACGGTCATACTGTCTGGCTCCAAGGTTCTGACTGATAAAGGTAGTAAGCGCCATGGAAAAACAGGTGATGGGAAGAAATCCGAATCCTTCTATTTTAGAATAGGAGCCGCATCCGGCTACAGCCATCTTGCCAAAAGCATTAATATTGGACTGTACAACAATGTTTGCAAGGGCAATTACCGAATTTTGTATGCCTGTCGGAATACCATTTCTGATTATCTGCTTTAACATATAGATGTCAAAGCGGATGCTTCTTACCCTAATCCTGTATTCCGCATCAATATGTGTCAGACGGTAAAAACATAAAGCTGCGCTTATAAACTGAGAAATAATGGTAGCGGCAGCAGCAGAGCCGACGCCTAAGTGAAGTACCGCCACGAAAAGCAGGTCCAATACTATGTTGGTGACTGAGGAAATAATCAGGTACATCAGAGGATGTCTGCTGTCACCGGTTGCCTGTAATATACCTACGAAAATATTGTAAAGGACAAAAGCAAGCGAGCCGCAGAAATAAATCCTAAAGTACAGTATGGAATTGGGCAGCACATCGGCTGGCGTTCCCATCAGAATCAGTATCTTGGGCGTAAGCAGAACGCCTACAACCGTCAGAATAATACCGGAGGCTATACCGAATGCGACAGCAGTATGTACGGAAAGCTGTACTTTATCAGTTTCCCTCGCTCCAAAATAGCGGGCAATGACGACACCGGCGCCCACTGATATTCCGCCGAAAAATCCAACCAGCAGGAAAATGACGCTGCCTGATGAACTGACGGCTGCCAGTGCATCGGAATTGATAAAATTTCCCACAATCAGGGAATCCGCCATATTATAAAGTTGTTGGAAAACATTTCCCAAAAAAAGAGGAAAGGCAAATGCAAGAATTTTCTTCCAGATTGTGCCCTCCGTTAAAAGAGTTTTTGATGTATTTGTATCAGACATGATGAATGCCTTTCTTTTTTAATCATTATTACAATTAGCCGCGTCGATGGCAATGACTAAGAGCAGTCCGTCAAGTTCATCTGCCGGATTAGCATAGTCGATTACATATGTGTCTCCCCAACTGAGTATTTCTTTGGAAATATGAATAATTCTGCTGCACCCGTTATAAACGTCATAGTCCCAGCCAAGGAAATTTCCCTCTACTCGCCAGCCGTTATAGTTGATTTCATATTTTGGATTAAGGAATGAAAACTGCTTTTGGATCAATCCCTTTTTTCTTCCTCCGATTTCGATTTCAAAAGCGGGAAGAAAGGTCAGTATTTTCTGATGTATTACGCCTATTTCATTTTTGTTATGGTCATATACATGGAGTTGATGCCCTAATGCCAAGAGCTCTGCTTTGACGAAATATCTTATATTTCCGCTTTCGTCGTAAACATCATATGAATCAGTCCAAGAAAATACTCTTTGCTTTATTAATAGTTTCATTATGTATCCTCACTGCGTTTATTAGCATATCATAATCTCAGGCTGTCGAGCCTGAGATTAGTATAGCATAAGGTATGTATAAATGCTATGATTTTTACGATTGGGATTGTATTGAAAGATGGCATGGAAAGAACTACAATAATATAAAAAATAGAGTAATGAGGTATGGCAAAATGATTCGTCTATTTGAGCAGCATTATATCAGAAAACANAAGGAACTTGATGGAATGTGGAAATATGTCAGGGAGGATGGTACAGAATATACTCTTCCTGTACCCGGTTGTATAGAGCAGCATCCGGAACTTTTAACCTATAGAGGAAAAGGAATATTTTATAAAAATATTTTTATAAGGGAAAAAACAAACTTACGGCTTGAATTTAAGGCGGTCAGTCATACGGCGGACCTTTATTTTGATAATGTTTTTGTGACGCATCATTATAATGCCTATACCGGATTTTCGGGAATTGTGGAGAATGTTGAACCGGGAATGCATGAGATAAAAGTCTGTGTAGACAATTCTTTTAGTGAAGCCTCAGCGCTGCATATTCCGAATGACTATTACACATACGGCGGAATTACCAGACCGGCGGTATTAGAAGAGATTGGAGAAAAAAAAAAAAAAAATGTGCATTTTACACCTTATAAATCAGAAGAAATCTGGAATTGCAAGATAGAAGTTGAGCTTGAGAATCTAAGTAACAGTGAGATATCTGCCAAAGTAAAAATTGAATTGGCGGAAACACAGATAATGGAAAGCGTGCAGATACCGGCTCACGATGTCGCTAAGACCACTCTGAATATCAGATGCGGGGATGTACAGGAGTGGAATACAGAGCTGCCAAAACTGTATTTTTTGAACACAGAGTTGCTGGTTGATGGAAAAGCTGTTGATGATTATATTGAGCGGGTTGGATTCAGAGAAATAAAAATGTCGGATAACCGGATTCTTTTAAATGACAGACCGGTGTTTCTGAAAGGATTTAACCGTCATGAAGATTATGGAACTATCGGAAATGCTCTGCCTTTACAGCTTATGGCACAGGATATGGATTTGATGCAGGAAGCCGGAGCCAATGCGGTAAGGACATGTCACTATCCAAATGATGAAAGATTTCTGGATTTATGTGATGAAAGGGGGATGCTGGTATGGGAGGAAAACCATGCCAGAGGATTAACCTTAGAGAGTATGTGCAATCCGAATTTTGATAAGCAGTGCAGGGATTGTATAGATGAGATGATTACGCAGCACTATAATCATCCGTCCATTGTGATATGGGGAATTTTAAATGAGTGTGACAGTGTGTCGGAGGAGGGCAGAAAGAAGTATAAGAATCAGTATGAGCAGATACGGAGTCTGGATTCTTCCAGATTGACTACATCTGCAACCTGTAAGCATTTTCAGGATATCTGTCTGGACCTTCCTGATATTGTGTCATTTAATATGTACTCCGGCTGGTATGAGGATGTATGCGTTAGGGAACGTCATGAACAGGAAATGAATTGGATTGCGGGCGCAGGCGGAGAGGGAAAACCGGTCATTGTCAGTGAATTCGGCGCTGCCGCTATGTATGGCTTCAGGGACAGGGGACATTGTAAATGGAGTGAAGAAAGGCAGGCGGATATTATCAGGGAGAATCTTGAAGTATACAAAGAGGATAAGCGGCTGTCAGGAGTATTTGTATGGCAGTTTGCCGATTGTAAGGTGACGGAGGAAGGATGGTTTTTCAGCAGGGCAAGATGCCATAATAATAAAGGAATAGTGGATGAATACAGAAGACCCAAGGAGGCTTTCGATGTCATAAAAGAGATATATAAAGATGAAATGTAAGTTATAAGTTCTACAACCTATTAGGAAATATAAGGAGATTGCAAGATGGCAGAACTGAATTTTCGTACGGAAAGGATAAGCGGGCGCATTACCCGGATTTATGCATTTTCTTCAGAGTTAATGTATTTGGTGGAAGGTGATAATGAAGCGGCATTGATTGACAGTGGCAGCGGTATAGGATTTGTTCGACCATTGGTGGAGAAGCTGACAGATAAGCCATTAAAAGTTCTTTTGACGCACGGGCACGTGGATCATGCGATGGGAGCTTCTGAATTTCCGCCTGAATCTGTATATATAAGTCAGGAGGATGCTTACATATATAGGGAACACTGTACTCATGAGTTTCGTAAAGACGGTCTGTTTTTGATGGGACCAAAGGGAAAAAGTATAACAGAGGCTGATTTCACTCCTATTGTTCCGATTGAAAATTATCATGATTTAAGAGACGGAGATTGTTTTAACTTAGGCGGCGTTTCTATTGAAATATATGCCTGTCCCGGGCATACGAAAGGCAGTATGGTTATGCTGATACCCGAGGAAAGGTCTCTTATTCTGGGTGACGCATGTAATGGCTATACATTTGTGTTTCAGGACTATTCTCTGACCATTGAAGAGTATCGGACCAGCTTGATAAGGCTAAAGGATA
>JAAUZS010000108.1 GCA_014804495.1 Lachnospiraceae bacterium | reverse complement strand
CTCTGATAAATAATTATCCGCAAAATAGTTCAGCGCATTAACAGAAGAAACTAAATCAAGTTTTGCCGCCTCGTGAGAGAGCGAAGAATAGGAACGTTCTGCATCTGTAAGTCTATTTATACTATCCATTCCGGAGGTAATATCTTTAAGAATATCCTCCATTTTCCCTGCCTCTTCATCATCCATATCATTTAAAAAGCCTTTATCATAAAGAAATTTGCTAAACACTAAATATTGAGTCGGCTCATTTTTACTCAAGTCTCCCCTATAGTCAAAAGGACTCCAGGGATTTTCCGCCTCAAGTCTTGCCTTCTCTGCCCGCTGCGCCGCTTTCCGCTCATCAACATGCGCCATAAACTCCAGTGATTCCGGAGAAATCGTGAACTTGTCTGCATGAATCCCCATAGACTCATAAGTTTTCTTACGCTCCTCCGGGGTTTGTGCTCTTTGTTCTCTCTCCGCCCACTGTGCTTCTGCTGCTGCACGGTGTTTACGGTTATCAGCTTTTTGTTCTCTAATTCCGGTATAATTTCCTATATTGATGTCCATATAGCTCATACTGCTTTTCCCTCCCTATAGATTAATTTATTAATTGTCCTATACAATATATCGTCATGTATACAAACTCTTTTATTAAAAATTATGTATTTTGCAGAAAGTGGACTGCTTTTGCAGAAAACGGCAACGTTTCTGCGCATTTATATAGAATAAGGCAATCCTTTTAACATTGTGCTCGTGCAGGAATAATAATAGAAAAATAAAATTCTTTATCCTTATCTTCAATGACATATGAGCCACCATATTTCTCAACGATTTTTAATACATTCTTAATTCCTGCACCATGCTCATCCACGTTTGATGTCTTCGTAGATTTTATCTCACCATTCTCATATATAACATCATAATTAAAAGTATTTTTAACCGCAATGATTATCGTATCATCTTCCTTAACAAATTTGAACTTAATTACCTTTTTATCCTCGCACGTCTCACACGCTTCAATGGCATTGTTCAGAAGGTTTGCAAGGATAGTAACCACATCCTCATCTTTTATTTTCAGCTCTGAAAGATCATTTACCCTGAAAACAAAAACAATTCCCTTTGTTTCTGCCTCCTGATACTTTGTATTGAGTATGGCATTTACGATTACATTATTGGTGTTAATGGCGTCCGGTTCGCTATTCAGAGAACCGTAAATCTTTTTCACATATTCTTCTAATTTGGAATATTGCTTTTTGTCCAACAAGGATTCTATACATGAAATTTGATTTTTATATTCGTGCGTCTTTCTTTTTTGGTTATCAAAGTTTTCAGAGATAGACCTGTACATTTCCAACTGATTTTTAGCCTGAATCTGTAAAACCTTGTTTTCATGCATCTGCATTTCCCTTTTCACAACATCGTTAATTAGATAAAACACAACGATATTCATTCCAATCATTCCAAATGCAATAACAAACAATAAATTCGCCTGTTCTACTGTCTGCACATATCCAAAAACAGACAACATTGCAGAAATAGCAGCTATAGTAAATAAAGGAAAGAACAGAAACCTTAACCACTCTGTGTCCGACATCATTTCCATTGTTTTTTTCCCAAACCATTTTCTAATGATGAGAATAAGAAGAAATAAAATGATTTTTGCCAGTAGACATACCAAAACCTGTCCAACTTGATACTGCCATCCTAGCAACTCACTACCCAAAGAAAACCATCTGTTTATCAAATAAATCAGATAATCCGTTGCTAACAGCAATGCATCAAATAATACAGCCAATATAAGCGATTTTTTTAAGCTAATTTTAACATGCCATAGCATAAATACTGAAAACATCAAAATAATAGCAATCTGCCTTATTGTAAAATGTTCTGAAAATCCATATGCAATCATACACATACTGCCAAGTAATAATACAAACTGTACTATATTAATCCAGCCTTTATATCGTATTTTTCCAAATGTTTCATAAAAAATCTTACAGCACATTATTTCAATAAATATCAATAGTACACTCTGCATTANNTCAAACATCTACACTTCTCCCCGACACGCTATAAACTTTTTCTTGACTTCTGTATATCTTGCTTTCGGTATAGATAACTCAACTCCATTTGTCAGTATCACTTTACAACGTACAACATTTTTTATATGTTTTGCATTTACAAGATAACTCTGATGTATCCTTATAAAATCATTCTCCGCCAGCCTAGTTTCAAATATATTTAATGTTTCATACATGGTGTAGACTTTCATATCATCCTCCATAACATGAAACTCAAGTTTATGCAGATTGCTCTCGATATACAATAATCTTTCCAGTGATATTTCTTTTCTGCCTTCCTTAAATTCAAATTCCCTTTTTGTCACGGAATAATTCATTTTATCAATAATGGCATCCATACATTCATTAACTTTACTCTGAAAGTTGGAATTGCCCTTTAGCAAGTATCTTATAACATCTAATCGGTATCCTTCCAGCGAATAATCCANATATGCGGTCACAAATACTATAAATACTTCCCGACTTACTTTTCTGATCTTCTCAGCCGCCATGATACCATCAACTTTATCCATATTGATATCCAAAAACACGACAGTATACTGTACTACCTCAATCCCCAATTCTACCAATGCCTCTCCGGAGCTATATGTATCTATCTCAAAAACAAGACCTTTTTCCATCATATATCCGGAGATCAGTTCTTTAAGTTCTTCTGTAAAAAGACTTTCATCATCACATATAGCAATCCTGAACGTCAATTTCGTTTCCCCCCTTCTTATCAGCTTTATAATATCTATTCGCGATATTTTATTTTCAATTCACCGATTATGACTATACCTGCATAAACTCCCCCTTATTATCTTATTTATCTTTAGTANATCAGTCAATCATATTGCAGAAAATGACAAATTTNTGCAGAAATTGACACTGATACAAAGCAATAATGAGAATNCAGAAAAGACAGGNGGAATATCATCCGCCTGTCTTTGCACTANAGTTTAATAAANTTNCTCACTCCAACGCATTCAACTCATCCACNAGCCTCTGNACGTCCGCCATGGAGACNCCTCCCTGGAAACTTACAGGTCCTCGCAGCGGAGTATACTTCGCCATCTGAGCAGCAGCATCATCTTCATCTTTCAGGTTCCTTTCATCGACGCCGAAAATGCCTTTGCCCATAAATTTCTTGGCAATCTCCCATGCCCTCGGGTCTTCCATCACATCTCCNACNGTNGTATCCGTAGTATAGGTAAACGGAATTTTTACNGTTGANTCTACAGTNACGGTTTTNCTNAATACNATGTCCCTTGANGANTTACCAATCAGNATATCAAACTCTCCCGTCTCNACATGCCAGTCATGAATCTTCACGCTATANTANGCAAATGCCCTCTTATCCAGTACAAAAGATACGGTNTTAGTCTCACCCGGNGCCAGCTCCACTTTGGCAAAATCACGCAGTTCCTTTACCGGACGGATGACNGTNCTTTTTTTNTCGGCAACATAGAGCTGNACNACTTCTTTTCCTGCCATCTTTCCCGTATTGGTAACATCCACCGATACCGTCATANTATCTGTATCTTTAATTTTTTCTTTGTCNACATTNAGNTTNGAATATTCAAATGTAGTATANGAAAGTCCNTGTCCAAACGGGAANAGTACNTCCATCTTTTTCTTNTCATAATAACGNTANCCTACGAAAATNCCTTCCCTATATTCNACCATATCTCCCTCTCCGAAATATGAAAGATAAGAAGGGTTGTCTTCCAGCTTTAACGGGAANGTNTCNGGAAGCTTCGCNCTCGGATTGACTTTTCCAAACAGGATATCGCACACGGCTCCGCCTACNGCCTGACCGCTCAGNTAAGCTTCCACGATGCCTTTTACCTTGNNNNCCCACGGCATTTCCACCGGNGAACCATTGTGTAATACNACTATGGTATTNGGCTGTACTTCCGCNACTTTTTCTATCAATTNGTTCTGGCAGTCCGGCATGGACATATGCTTCCTGTCGAACCCTTCNGACTCAAANGCGTCGGGAAGTCCGGCAAAAATAACTGCTGCNTTCGCTTTNTTTGCNGCNTCAACTGCCTCNGCCANCAGTTTTTCNTCAGTCTTATCTTCTTCATCCTGAAANCCCTGNGCATATGTNATATTNGNCATNNCNGATACTANNTCNANNGCAGAGGTTATCTTGAANCTGTTGATATGCGAGCTTCCTCCGCCCTGATATCTCGGNTCCTTNGCATACTTACCGATAAATGCNATNTCAGCTTTTTCATCCAGCGGAAGGACATCCTCATTTTTCANAAGGACTATTGTTTCATGNGCCACCTTNCGCGCCATCTCATGGTCTTTATCTTTATCCCATACNGCATTTTTATCTCTGTTCTCTTCATAGCGGAANACAATATTCAGAATGCGTTCCACTGCCNTATCTACNATTTTNTCATCCAGNGTTCCGTTCTGNACCGCTTCTACAATCAGCTTNTCATTTGCTCCNAGAGATGTCGGCATCTCTAAATCNAGNCCCGCCTTCAAATCTTCCACTCTGTNATTCACAGCTCCCCAGTCNCTCATTACATAGCCGTCAAANCCCCATNTATCACGCAGGGTTTTCGTCAGATATTCATGATTCTCGGCTGCATATGTTCCGTTGATTCTNTTATATGAACACATGACTGTCCACGGCTTCTGCTTTTTCACCGCGCCCTCGAACGCNGCCAGATATATTTCGTTCAAAGTCCTTTCATCAACGCGCGAATCTGAAGACAGTCTTCTGGTTTCCTGATTATTNGCCAGAAAATGCTTAATGCTCGTACCGACATTCTTACTCTGTATNCCTNTAATCAANGCTCCCGCTATTTCTGTTGCAACAAGNGGGTCTTCCGAATANTANTCAAAATTACGTCCGCACAAAGGAGAGCGCTTGATATTCACAGCNGGTCCTAAGATAACGCTTATNCCTTCCGCCTGACACTCATTTCCGAGNACCTCGCCCATCTGNGTCAGAAGTTCTCTGTTAAAAGACGCNGCCGTACCGCACCCTGCCGGAAAACATACTGCCTTAATNCTTTCATTTGTTCCCAGATGATCCCCNTTCTCATCCTGTTTNCTGAGTCCGTGAGGTCCGTCCGAAACCATGCTTGCCGGAATCCCTAAACGCTCCACAGCCTCCGTATGCCAGAAGTCNGCACCTGAGCACATTGCNGCNTTTTCCTCCAAAGTCATTTGTGCNACTAANTCTCTTATTTTTTCCAGTGTCATCTTNNTAATNANTCTCCTTTCATTGCTTTCTCTTTCAATAGATAAATATACATTATTTTCTATTTAAATATTATACTGAACTGCTCACTTTACTGTCAACGCTGTTTCCGATGCCGTCAAAGAAAAGTATGCGATTTGCGGAATAGTACAAAAGATGTTATGATAGCAGCTAACCCTATAAGTTTGCTTCAAAGGAGCGTTGTTATTAATATGATTTATATTGCAGATAACATTTCAAATTATTTAATTTATCTATTCATAATTTATTTTGGATTCAGGTTAAGTCCAAGAAGGAACAAACTTTTTCTCAGTGCGTCCGCGTTGATTATGCTGTCTGCGGGTGCTTTCAATGCATATTTTGATACAAATTCTCCGATTATCTACATGTTTTGGAGTGTGCTTGCCATCAGTTTATTTTTCGAGGAGCGTCTGTGGCATCTGCTCGTTTTAAGCGCTGCCCTTATGTATTTTACCGGAATCGTAGATACGTTTAGCGTCATGCTGATACAGGTTGTATTAATAGGCGGAGGTATTGACGGTACGGATATAGCATGGTGGATGGAATCCGCCTATCTGATTTCGTTTCTGGTGTATCTTGTGGTTTACTTGCGGCTTCTTAAAAAGAATGATGTTTACTTATGCGATATAAAAATTAAGTATAAGCTTGCGCTTTTAATACAGGGCAGTATTTTTCAAATGTTCTATAATTTTGTTTTTATCTTTTTTGATGAAAATCATGAAATGTATGGCTGGGATGCATATGCGGTATTTTTTATCAGTATTACCGGAGCAATATATTCCATCTTTCTTACTCTCAGCCTTGCTATTAAAAATATACTTTCAAATAGGCAGAATAATGAACTTCAAGCCTTTATGCATATGCAAAAGCAGCAATATGATTACCAGTTGCAGCAGTCGGTAGCTGTGCGGCGTTTTAAACATGATTTGTTAAATCATATCGGCGTTCTCAGGGAGTTGATGAGCCAAAAAAAGACAGAGGAAGCCAAAGAGTACATAGATACCATCTGGAATATTCAGGATGAATTTGACTTAAAGATTCATACAGGAGATAGTTTTCTCGATGTTATAATAAATTATTATTTGTATTTGGCGGAAAAGGAAAATATAGAATTTACGGTATCAGGCAGACTTGGAGAAGAAATGAATCTTGAAATGTTTGATATTACAACCCTGATGGGAAATATATTGCAGAATGCTATTGAAGCGACTATAAAAGCAGCAGTTCCCAGAATCCGAGTTGAACTTATAGACCATGCAAAGGAATTTTTTATTGTAGTCATTAACAGTGTAGCTGAAAAAACAGATACCAAAAAAGACTTTTTTATGACGACAAAAGCGGATAAGACAAATCACGGATTCGGACTGAAAAATGTTGTTGAGACAGTTGAAAAGTATCATGGGGAATACTATATTGAATCAGTAGAGGAAAATGGTGAAGCAATGTTTACAATCAGTATGGCGCTACCAAAGGTGAGGGATTGATATGAATATAGGTATCGTAGAAGATGAAGCAGTATGGAGAGATAAGATACAGACTATTATTGAAAAATATTGCAGGGATAAAAATATTCCATTCCAAATCAATTCCTATAGCGGCGGAAAAGATTTTATGAAAAATCCGGATGCCGACCTGCTGTTTCTGGATATTGAACTCGCAGAGGGTGAAGATGGTTTTCAAATAGCAGAACAATTAATGCGTTGCGGAAGTAAAAGTAAAATATGTTTTTTGACTTCTCATACGGAGCAGGCAAGGTTAGGATATAAGGTAAATGCTTTCAGGTATATAGATAAAAAGCATCTGGAAGAAATAGATGAAGCGCTTGATTCTTTCCTAAAAACAAAGATTCAGGATAAGTTTATATCCTGTAGCGATACTGCCGGGATACACATCAAAATAAACCTG
>JAAUZS010000107.1 GCA_014804495.1 Lachnospiraceae bacterium | reverse complement strand
GTATCTTGAGAGCGTATCGGTAGTGCCTGTAGGATTGACGGCATATAGAGAGGGACTTTTTCAGTTGGAGCCTTTTACAAAAGAGGATGCTTGTGCTGTATTAGAATGTATACATAGATGGCAGGAGAAAATTTATAAGGAATATGGCACACACTTTGTACACGCTTCCGACGAATGGTATATTCTGGCGGGTGAGGAACTGCCGGAGGAAAGACGTTACGACGGATATTTACAGTTAGAGAATGGAGTAGGTATGCTTAGGCTGATGATTGATGAGTTTCAGGATGCGATGTCTGAACTGACCGATAAAGCTAAGAACAAGCGTACAGAGACAGGAGCGCCTATAACAGAGAATATACAGGAAGTGGATTTGAAAGAACTGTCGCTTATAACAGGAAAACTTGCTTACCCCTATATTAAACAGATGGCGGAAACGATGATGCAGCATTTTCCGCATTTAAAAATACATGTTTATGCAATAATAAATGAATTTTTCGGAGAACTTATTACGGTATCCGGACTTTTAACCGGACAGGATATTATAAGACAGCTTAAAGGGAAGACGCTTGGAGAGCGAATACTGCTTCCGCAGAATGTTTTGCGCAGCGGCGAAGATTATTTTTTGGATGATATTACGCTTTCAGATATGGAAAAAGCTTTACAAGTTAAGGTAGATATTGTAAAATCAAGCGGACAAGATTTCGTTAATGCTATATTACAATGTAAAAAAATATGATGTAATTTATTACATTGCGCTAAGAAGAATGGGGGACCTTATGGGAAAGAAAAAATCCAGACCAATCGTGGCAGTGGTGGGGAGACCGAATGTAGGTAAATCTACTTTGTTCAATGCATTGGCAAAGGCAAAGATATCTATTGTAAAAGATACGCCGGGGATTACCAGAGACAGGATATATGCGGACATCACGTGGCTGGATATGAACTTCACCCTGATTGATACAGGGGGAATAGAACCGGAGAGTAAGGATATCATTTTGTCGCAGATGAGGGAACAGGCACAGATTGCAATTGATACCGCAGATGTTATCATTTTTATGGTAGATGTAAAGCAGGGACTCTTGGATGCGGATTCAAAAGTAGCGGATATGCTGCGTCGTTCCAGAAAGCCGGTTGTGCTGGCTGTCAATAAAGTCGATGATTTTAATAAATATATGGCAGATGTGTATGAATTTTATCAACTGGGAATCGGAGAGCCTTTTCCGATTTCATCAGTGAATAAGCTCGGATTCGGAGAACTGCTGGATGAAGTTACTTCACATTTTGATAAAGCTGCAGCGCAGGAAGAAGAGGATGAACGGGTAAAAGTAGCCATTGTAGGCAAGCCGAATGTAGGTAAATCCTCCATTATCAATAGACTGATTGGGGAAAACAGGCTCATAGTATCTGATATTGCCGGAACGACGAGAGATGCCGTTGATACGGATATTACTTATCAGGGTAAGGAATATGTTTTTATTGATACGGCTGGGCTCAGGCGTAAGAACAAGATAAAGGAAGAATTGGAACGCTACATGATCATACGTACTGTTTCCGCTGTGGAGCGTGCAGATATAGTCATTCTCGTTATTGATGCTACAGAAGGCGCTACCGAGCAGGACGCCAAGATAGCCGGAATTGCCCACGACAGAGGAAAGGCAACAATTATTGCCGTCAACAAATGGGATGTAATTGAAAAGGATGATAAGACAGCTAATCAGTTTACGCAGAAAATCAGGCAGGTGCTTTCTTTTATGCCATATGCCGAGATTACATTTATTTCTGCGGTAACAGGGCAGAGACTGTTTAAGTTATATGAGTTGATTGATGCGGTGTATGAGAACCACGCGATGCGTATATCAACGGGGGTGTTGAATGAAATTATGTCTGAAGCCGTAGCTTTACAGCAGCCGCCTTCAGATAAGGGGAGAAGGCTCAGGCTGTACTATATTACACAAGCTGCGGTTAAACCGCCGACATTTGTCATTTTTGTTAATGATAAAGAGCTGATGCACTTTTCATATACAAGATATATTGAGAACCAGATTAGGGAGGCCTTTGGATTCAAAGGAACCCCGCTTAAATTTATCATAAGAGAAAGAAAAGGAGATAAGTAAGGTGGAGCGAATTATTTGTTTACTGATTGGTTATGCTTTCGGACTGTTCCAGACTGCCTATATTTACGGCAGGCTGCATGGAATTGATATCAGGGAGTATGGAAGCCATAATGCCGGAACGACGAATACGATGCGAGTGCTGGGTACGAAGGCAGGGCTTATTGTACTTTTCGGAGATATTGTCAAATGTATACTTGCGATTGTCATTACAGGGATTCTATTTGGAAAAAGCCATTCGGATATGGTCTACCTTTTGAAAATGTATGCTGCTGCGGGAGCTATTCTTGGGCATAATTTTCCCTTTTATCTTCATTTCAAAGGCGGAAAAGGAATAGCGGCGACGGCAGGGCTTATTCTTTCTTTTCATCCGTACTATATACCTATGGGAGTGATTATATTTTTCACCATCTTTTTTACGACACATTATGTTTCGCTCGGTTCACTGCTTGTTTATGCCGGATTCATAATAGAAACCATAGTGATGGGGCAGATGGGATTATTCGGAATGAGCCAGGCGAATCTGTATGAACTCTACGCTATCGCAGCGGCTTTAACGATTATGGCATACTATAAGCACAGGGAAAATATCGGGCGTTTGCTAAAGGGAGAAGAGCGAAAAACATACTTGACGCATAAAAAGGATAGTTCTGCTAAGGAGTGAGGTTTGAACAACATGAACAAAATAAGGGGTGACTCTGCGTCATTATGCAATGGAACCCCGTTTTTGTTCATGTTGGTCAAACCGGTAATCATAATGAATGAAGAAAACGGAGGTTAAATTAGTATGGCAGATATCAGTATAATCGGAGCGGGAAGCTGGGGAACCGCGTTGGCGCTTTTACTCTATAATAACGGACATCATGTAACTGTATGGTCGATTGTAGAGAAAGAAATTGAAATGCTAAAAACAGAGCATGAGCATAAGGATAAGCTTCCGGGCGTGAAACTGCCGGAAGATATGGAATTTACAACCGATATGGAAGATGCCGTAAAAGGAAAAGATGTGTTAGTGCTTGCCGTACCTTCTCCGTTTACGAGAAATACTTCCAAGAGTATGTCGCCTTATGTGAAAGAAGGACAGATTATCGTCAATGTGGCAAAAGGAATTGAAGAAGACACACTTATGACGCTTTCCCAGATTATAGAAGAAGAGATTCCGCAGGCGGAAGTGGCTGTTTTGTCAGGACCTTCACATGCGGAAGAGGTAGGAAGAGGGATTCCTACTACAATAGTAGTCGGAGCCAGAAGAAAGAAAACAGCAGAGTATTTACAGAATATTTTTATGAGTAAGGTTTTCCGTGTATATATAAGTCCGGATGTGCTGGGAATAGAACTTGGAGCGGCGCTTAAGAATGTAGTTGCGCTTGCTGCCGGTATTGCGGACGGACTCGGATACGGAGATAATACGAAAGCGGCGCTGATTACAAGAGGAATAGCCGAGATTGCAAGGCTGGGAATGGCTATGGGCGGAAGACTTGAGACATTCAGCGGACTGACCGGAATCGGTGACTTGATCGTTACCTGCGCTTCCATGCATTCCAGAAACAGACGTGCCGGGATACTGATAGGTAAAGGCTGCACGATGGATGAAGCGATGGCAGAGGTTAAGATGGTTGTCGAAGGCGTATATTCTGCCAAAGCGGCTATGGGTCTTGCGAAAAAATACAATATACAGATCCCAATCATAGAAGAAGTGAATGAAATACTCTTTGATGGAAAATCAGCGGCAGAGGCGGTGGGAAGCCTTATGTTACGAGATAAGAAGATTGAGAATCCGCTAATACCGTGGGAGGAAGAGTAACGTGGTTTAACATATTGTTATTCGGTTCACGGGCAGAAAGCAGAACAGGCAAAATGTTTCGTTTTCCTGTTTCAGTTCCATATTTCCGTGGTACTTTTTAACTATTTCCTGAATGCTTTTTAGCCCGTATCCATGATTGACGGAATCGGTTTTTGTTGTCTTGGGAAGCTTATCTTTGTAGCGGATAAGCTTTTCTTTATTTTCTTCATCAAATTCTTTACAGGAATTTCTGATTTCCACTGCCAGAATTCCTTTTGCGGCGCGGGCAGTCAGTTCTACCTGACGTTTTTGTGTAGGAAGCAGAGCGCAGCCATCCGCGGCATTATCAAGCGCATTGGCGAACAGTGCACAGATATCCGGCTTTTCAAACGGAAGCTCTTTTGGAATATCTATTTTGGCATAAAACTGAATCTCTTTCTGGCGCATCAGACTTTCCTTTGCGGTCAGTACGGCGTTTACCGTAGCGTCTCCTGAATAGGAGAGTACCTTGTCAAAGGCGGGATTTTCAATCATTTTTTGAATATAATTATTTTTTTCCTCCAATGGCAGAGCCAGTAGTACCTGTAAATGATTGGCGAGGTCATGCTTGAGTCTGCGTATTTCAAACTGCTGATGTTCCATTGCTTCATAATATTTCTTATTTTGTTCCGACAGCACAATTTCCCGTTCCAGATTCTGATGTCTGTTAAGCACTATCATAGCCCGCAGGATTCCGACGAACGAAAAAATAGCTATGATAAACAGCGACATGTTACTGAGAATAACCGTTGAACTGTCAATGAAAGGACTGGTGAGAAGCACAAGTGAAAATACGATTCCTAAGGGCGCTGCGCACAGCATAAGAAGTAACTTCCATAAGGATGGAGCGAGTTCAAAATCACGATTAGACTTCTGTTTGCGTACGCCAAGATACAGAAGAAGTGCAAACCCCAGACGCCACATGGAACGTGATATATACCATGTATCAATAAAAAAATCGATGCAGTTGTCACATAAACCGTTGAAAGCAAGCATGATACTTGCAAACATCAGTCCGATTGTTAACCGTTTAAGCCCTGAGCCTTTGCCTGCATTCCAGAAGCAGAATAAAAAAATCAGTATTGTCGGGGGGAGATTGACAATATCCCCAATAAAGATAACCATAAACATAAGCGGCCAGCTGCCGAAAAGCAGAAGCAGTCTGCGCCACCATTCCGTCCTGATTTCTATCAGACATGACAACGATTTATAAAAAACCACTGTTGCCAGAATACCCAATAGATTAGAAAATATATCATACATACCCATCGGTATTTCCTCACTTTCCTATGTGCTTACGTTGTTATTGTAATAATATCGCCCTTGCAAGTCTGGCGGAAGCTTCGTCCTTCAATGCTCTGCTTATTGGAAGCCGTGTTCCGCCAATTATCACATGGTCTGTGCCGATTTGTTCCGTCTGATGCGGATTTACCAGATAGCGCTGATGTATGCGCACAAACTTATGACTTAGCTGCTGCTCCACCTCGTCCAGTTTTGCGTAGAAGGAATATTCCTTTTGCTCCATATTTTGACTGCATACAAGAACAACTTTTCTTTTATCACTGTAAAAATAGAGAACCTGTGCAAGAGGAATACGGAATATTCCGTCTGTATTCTTGAACATATACATATCGTTTTTCTTACTCTCGAAATGTCCACGCACCCGTCTTAACACTTCAAAAAGCCGTTCAGATTGCGCAGGCTTGATAATGTAATCAAGGGCGTTGACCTTGTAGCCGTCAAATACATAGTCGGAATATCCTGTTACAAAGACAATAATGATTTCTGAATTAAATTTTCTTATCAGTGCTGCCGCATCCATACCGTTTAGCCCATCCATCTCTACATCAAGAAACAGAAGGTCAATCTCACCGGGGTGTTTTTCAAGCCAGTGAACGGCGCCTGTCCCTGTTGAAAACTCATATACAATTTCTTCTGAACCTTCATATAACACTTTTTCAAGTTGAAAGCGCAGTGCGTCCCTTGAGTCCGCTGAATCATCACATATCGCTATCCGCAGCATACCTTACCTCCGGTTTATTTATTTTATTAATTTATATTATCATTTTTTTATTTTTGTGTATATGAGAGAGACTGCCGATTATTACAACAGCGCTGCAAAATATTACATTCCTTGCAGATTACTTCAAAAAATTACATGGCAGATGCAGATTATTACATAGTAAAATCTACAATAAATTTTTTGTAGTATGCTTTGCTTATAACAAGTATATGCATTTTGCATATAAGAGAATTTAGAATGGAGGACGAACTTATGTTATATGTGAAGAATCTAAAAAAATCTTATCAGTCGGGAAACAAGTCTTATTCCGTGTTAAAAGGTATTAACTTATCTGTTGCCAATCAGGAATTTGTTGCGGTGATGGGACCTTCCGGCTCGGGTAAGAGTACCCTTTTAAACTGCATTTCATGTTATATTCCGTTTGAAGACGGGGAAATTACATTAGGCGGCCAGAACTTAAAAGGTCTTAATGAAGCAGCTCTTGCAAAAATCCGCAATGAAAAACTTGGATTTGTCTTTCAGGATTTTATGCTGCTTGACGGACTGACGGTGCGGGAAAATATTCTTGTACCGAGGATTATAAAGGATAAGGCGGATAATGATGCCGAGAAGCTTACGGATTCGCTTTTATCGCTATTTGGAATACAGCATATTGCCGATAAGTATCCGGCTGAGATTTCGGGTGGTGAGAGGCAGCGAACGGCAGTGGCCCGCAGCCTGATCAATAGACCGCTTATTATACTTGCCGACGAACCGACCGGCAACCTTGACAGTAAATCGAGCCGAACCGTAATAGAAGCTTTTGAAAATGCAAGACAGCAGTTGGGAGCTACCGTTTTTATGGTGACGCATGACAGCTTCGCAGCATCGTTCTGCGACAGGGTAATCTTACTAAAAGATGGAAATGTATACAACACTCTGGAAAAAGACAATAAAAAAGGCAACCGTGCGGATTTTCAGGATAGGCTGCTTGCTGCGATTAAAGAGATGAGTGATATGGAAAGGGGTGAGTGATTATGACAATGAAACAAATGGAAAATAAATTGCAAAGAGCGGACAGGAAACAGGCAGCGCTTTATTTATTCTGTAATTTTATGTCCCTGTTGTTGATTACGGCGTATGCAGCAATGATGTTTTCGCCGACAGTGCTTTTAGTGCTTCCGGAGGGCGGTGACAGCCGAAAACAAATGACCGCCATCTTTGTGTTGGCGTTATTTGGATGTGTGGTGTTTACGATATACGCATCGGGATTGTTCTTTCGCAAAAAATCGAGGCAGCTTGGAACACTCATGGCGCTTGGTGCATCCGGGAAACGCCTTGCGCCGGGATTATTCCGTGAAGTTATACTGCTAAGCGGTATCTCTTCTTTACTTGGTATCGCTGCAGGATTTCCGTTTGTGTTTATTTTATGGAACGGTTTCAGACTGTTTATCGTAGACAGCGCTGAGATGAAGTTGAAATTGGATTTCCGGTGTCTGTATCTGTCGGCAGCGTTTTTTGTTATCGTGGTTGCTTTTTCCTGCCTTACGGCATATTGCTATCTGAAGCGGACAAATATTATCGATATTGTCCGTGAAGAGCATAAAAACGAACCTGTAAAAGAACTCGGAAGATGGTGCGGCCCTGTAGGATTTNTTCTGATTATCGTCGGTGCGGTATTTGGTTACGAAGCTCCCGTAGTAAGTATACAGGTATTTCATAGATATCCGTCGCCGATTATAAATATATTCTATGCTCCTGTTTTTGNAGGACTGTATATGGTTATGCTGCATACGGTAGTGCATGGCTGGCATTTAAAACTGAGTATACGCTCACAAAAAAAGAACCGATATAAAAATCTTATTTCNAGAAGCATGATGAAATTTCAGGGAAAGCAGACGGTAAATAATCTTATTGTATGTACGATGCTGATTGCCGGAAGCGCTTTTAGTATTTTCTATNTTCCGATGATGAGTGTCGGGAGTGTCATGGATTTGCAGTCGCGTCCTTTTGATTACAGTTATCATTATCGCATGGATCAGACGGTTCCCGGACAGGACGAAATTACGGCTATGGCGTCAAAATATGGTCTTTCAATAAAAGACTTCAGGGAATGTCAATACCTTATTCTGGGNTTGGACGGCATGGTTGAGATTGAAGAGGGAAGGTCATTTCATTATGAACACAGGGACTTAGTGGAAAGCGCAAAATTTATATCAGAAACAGGGTTCAAGAAATTNACCGGTGAAGATGTCCTGGTGGAAGCAGGACAATATAGCATTATATCCAACTCGTCGGAAAATGACAGTTATTTTTATAACAATGGNGCAGCTGTTCTTACAAATATGGCAACAAGGGATACTCTGCCCATAGTATTTGCCGGTTATACGCATTACGACTTTTTTTCAGGAAAAACAGGATACTATATTCTCAATGATTCGGATTACGAAACAATCTCAAGCGGAATTACGNCTGACTGGGAGGGAATGGTTGCCGNCTTTAANATTGACGGCGTGGACAGCTATGATTTTGCTCAGGATTTTTTCTATACATTTGTTGCGTCTTTTGGACCGGAGTGCGAACATATCTATTATTATGACAGGGTTCAGAAGATTGCCGCGGAGGAAGCGGGAGAGATTTACTGGGGCGATACGGACAGAATGACTAAGATATATTATAGCAATCCTGACACGACCGATTTCAGGTTATACTGGACATATATGCCCAAAAGCCGTATGTTGGACAGAAGCGATTTTTTGAGAAGNTATGCCGTGTTTTTGATGATGTTTTTGTTTATTGCTATTATCTGCATTCTTGCGGCCGTAATCATAAGCTATACGAGATGTATGACCATTGTCATAAATAACCGCTATGTGTTTGATGACCTGCGCCGGCTGGGTGCTTCACCAACGTTTCTTAGACGTGAAGTAAAGAGTCAGGCCGGAATTGTGTTCAAAGTTCCTTCACTTGTCGGAATGGGAGCAATGTATCTGTTGTATGTTTTACTGATGTTTGGCAATGACGGAAGGCTTATACCAAGTGAAATCGTGGGACTGGCTGCATGTTTGGGCATTCTGCTTCTGATGGGCAGTGTATTTTATCTGACTTACCGATATACAGTGAAAAGAATGTGCATGGAGCTGAAAATAGGATAGTTAATTCGCCGCTACAGCGGTCTGTACCTGACATGACTCAATCGCGAAACTCTCCTTAAATAACCAGAACTTAGAGAAAATAAACAAAAACGGTGCGATTTCGCTTGCGGTGAGCCCCGTTTTTGTTTATTTTCTCTAAGTTCGTCAATATAGTGATAAAGTTCGTCAACTGCCATACAGCTTACAGCCGATTATCATCTCTATATCTGCTCCACAATCTCAGCAGTAGTTTTCGGCCTGTTCATAGTATAGATATGTATACCGTCTGCTCCATGTTCCTTCAGATCAAGAATCTGACTTACCGCATAATCTATACCGGCTTTACGCATATCTTCCGGATTGTCACCATAATTGGCTATAATGTCGGCAAGCTTTTTCGGAACGGAAGAACCGGATAAATTTACGCTTGTTCCAATCTGCTTGGCAGATGTTATCGGCATGATACCGGCGCAGATGGGAACGGTAATTCCAGCCTTTGCTGTGCGTTCATTGAAACGATAGAAGATATCGTTATCAAAGAAAAGCTGTGTGATGAGGAAAGAAACGCCTGCATCTACCTTTTCTTTTAAGTGCATAATATCATTGTCAAAACTTTCGGCTTCATAATGCTTTTCGGGATAGCAGGCTCCGGCAATCTGCAGGTTAGTATTGGCTTTCAGATATCGTACCATATCGGAAGCATAGAAGAATTCCCTGCCGTTATACTGTTCATCGGTCATTGCCATAGGTCTGTCGCCGCGCAGTGCCATAACATACTTAATTCCTTCTTTTTCCAGTAATTCGCAGTTTTCTTTAAGATCCGCGCTCTTGAAACCTACACATGTCATGTGCGCTATTGCATCAATCCTTAACTGATGCTGGATATAGGATGCGATTTCTGCGGTTTTACCGGCTTTGGAGCCGCCTGCGCCGTAAGTACAGCTTATAAAATCAGGATTAAGTTTAGCCATTGAGTCCAACTTAGCAAAAACTGCTTTAAATTCGTCCTCTGTTTTAGGCGGAGATACTTCAAAAGAAATACTCATTTTTGATTTGTTTAATAAATCTGATATCATATTTATTCCTCGTCTTTCAGTATATTCAGAATATTGCTAATGCAGGAATTAAACTATTGCTTTTGCATTTAAAATATCGTAACATAAATTCAGACGCATATCAAGAAATAGCATGGAAAATTGTCTGATATCAGTAAGAATAAAATACCGGAAAGGAAAATCAGAATATGAGTGATAATAAGACTGCATTTAAAAGTACATCACAATATGTAGCTTCTAAAGAGCTGCTGGCAAGCGTAAACGTTGCCATAGCACTAAAAAAACCGCTGTTGATTAAAGGAGAGCCGGGAACAGGTAAGACAATGCTTGCGCAGGCGGTGGCGGAGTCGCTTGGTAAGAAATTGGTAATCTGGAATATTAAATCTACTACGAAGGCGCAGGAAGGACTGTATGTCTACGATACTATACAGAGACTTTATGACGGACAGTTTGGCGAGGAAGGAGTAGACGACATTGCCAGATACATTAAGCTGGGTAAATTGGGAGAAGCTTTTGACTCTGATGAGCAGGTAGTATTGCTGATTGATGAAATAGATAAAGCGGATTTGGAGTTCCCCAACGATTTGTTGTGGGAGTTAGACCAGATGGAATTCTATATACATGAGACTAAGCGTACCGTTAAGGCGAAACACAGACCGATTGTAATCATTACTTCCAACGCTGAGAAAGAGCTGCCGGATGCGTTCCTTAGAAGATGTATTTTCCACTATATTGATTTCCCGAATGCGGAATTGATGGAAGAAATCGTAAAAACGCATTATCCGAATGTGGANGATAAGCTGTTAAAGGATGCAATGGAGGTATTCTACTGGATACGNTCGATTAAGGATATCCGCAAGAAACCAAGCACNTCTGAGCTNATNGACTGGATNAANGCNTTGCAGATAGGNGGNATTCCGACGGACAGGTTAAAAGAGGAATTACCATTTGTCGGAGTAGTGGTAAAGAAAGACGAAGANNTGGAAACTTTNCGGCATAGNACGGATTGAATTGTTTTACGAATATTGTGCCTGCGCCTGATTTGGCAGGTTGGAAGAAAGGCAGATTATGATATGTTCAGTAAATTCTTTTATACATTAAAAGCAAAAGGACTCCACGTTACGCTGACCGAATGGCTGACATTACAGGAAGCGCTTAATCAGGGACTTTGCAACAGCAGTCTGACCGATTTTTATTATACTGCAAGAATGATTCTGGTAAAGTCGGAAACCGAGTTTGATAAGTTCGATATGGCATTCGACGAAGTATTTAAAGGTATTCAGTCGGAGAATGAAATCAGCAAAAATATGCTGCGTTGGCTGGATAAGTCGGATATGATAGACGAATTCCATGAAGAGATGCGCAATGTCATGAATGAGGAACAGGTTCAGGTCGATAAAGAGGACGTAGAGCAGAAATTNAAAGACCGTCTGAGAGACCAGGATTCCGAGCATAACGGCGGAAGTTTCTGGATTGGAACTATGGGCAAGACCTCTTTCGGAAATATGGGCGGCAATATGGGAGGCGTCAGAGTAGGCGGCTCCACAGGATACCAGTCTGCATTTCAGGTAGTCGGAGCAAGAAAATACCGCGATTTCCGTGATGACAGGATTCTGGATAACAGACAGTTTCAAGTGGCACTAAGAAAACTGCGCCAGTTTTCAACCAAGCTGGATATCCCTAAGACGGAGCTGGATATAGATGGTACGATAGACAAGACCTGTAATAATGGCGGCTGCCTGCAGATTGTGATGGAAAGACCCAGAAAAAACGCAGTGAAACTGTTGCTTTTAATGGACTCAGGCGGAACTATGATTCCATATAGCAATCTGCTTAATGAACTTTTCCAGTCTGTTCATAAGTCGAATCATTATAAAGATGTAAAAACCTATTATTTTCACAACTGTATCTATTCCAAATTGTATAAGACGCCGGAGTGCGAGAACGGAGACTGGATAGATACGGAGTGGATGTTCAGAAATCTGGACAGCGATTATAAAGTCATTATCGTAGGTGATGCGGCAATGGCTCCGGAGGAATTGTATTCCACTTCCGGTAATTACAGAGGTCCAAACGGCGGTCTTTCCGGTATGGAATGGCTTCAGCTTATGAAAAAGCATTATAAAAAGATTGTCTGGCTGAATCCCAAAATGGCTCCTGGTCATGCGCCCTGGCGTGAGGCGGAGACTGCGATCAAGGAGATGTTTCCTATGTATAAGCTGACGGTAAACGGACTGAATCAGGCGATGGTTAAGTTGATGACGAATAAGCGGTGAAATATAGTATGGGATAAGGTGAATTACGGAGGTGCATTATGAAAGGAAAAGACAAAAATCTTTTGGCATTTGGTATTTTTAACGTAATTTCTGTGATTCCGTTTCTTTTTTTGGCTATGGTAGTTGCGTTTACAATATTTGCGCTTGTGGATATTAAAGCAACTGTTATTCTCTGTCTTTTAATAATATTTCTTTCACCTATTTCCTGCATCATAGGAATCGTTCGTGGCATACGCAGCAGAAAAAACCCGGGTACATGTGCGCAAGCCTGTGCCATACTTTCGGTTATTGGGATTTTTCTGTTTGCAGTTGTGGCAGGCTATTTGTGGTGGAGGTCAGGCATATCATAAAAAGTGATAAATTCCTACATAAATAGGATTTTATAAAATGAAAGAAGACCTGCGGGTCTTTTTTTAGTATAAAAAATGGGAGAACAGAAAGCTATGTGGAATATTATAGATATACATATGGTGAAAAGATATTAACTAAAAAGTGAAAAATACTTGCATATATGTAGATGTTCTGTTAAGATAAATTACGAACAGATGTGTTATAAAACTTCTTATTTCTGATAACACATTTCAAAAATTCAAGGCTTATCGCCAAGGATTCAACTTTTTATTTTAACAGAGCCGTAAGTGATGAAAATGTATCTGTATATGTTCTTGTTGTACTTCTTTCATGACTTGAGGCGTGAAAGGAGAAAAATGTCTATTGAAAGTATGACAGGAAAGAGCAGCAGCAAAAAGAACGGTATCAGGAAGAAACAGCAGGAGGTAATAGAAGATATCAGATACTATGGCGTCGTTCCGGATGAGATACTTGAGGAAATGACACCGGAAATTGTTGAACAGTATTTTTTATGGGATGAAGTGATAAAAAAAGAAGTGGAAAGATATCCATGGTTGATGCTGCCTTTGATCAGTGAGGTATTTCATAAAATATATCCGGAAAATACAGAGATAAGGCTGATAGCAACTGAATATGTAGTTAGGCGTATACATAAAGATGGCAGTATCACATTAAATTCTATTTTTGCAGATATCGCAGTACAGATAGAAAATAGAGATATTTATCATATGGAATGCCAGATGAATAAAGATAAAGGTATGGTACTGCGTATGTTGGAGTATGATATCAATATCGGACTGGTACATGGAGCAGGAACTGAAAATGTTGGAAACGCAGTTTCTATGGGAAACAGGCATGAGCTGATTATGCCGAGGAGCGTTATTGTGTATTTAAGCGATACTGATAGTATGCCTGCGGAAGAAACCTGTATTATCAGATTTGCAGATGGGACGACTCATGAGTATCGTGTTCCTGTCATGAATGTGCAAAGCTACACAACCGAAATGATTGAGAAAAAGCATCTGAATATATTGATTCCATTTCTGCCTATCCGTTTTCGAAAGTATCTTACTAGGAAAAAGAATGGTAAAAAGCAGTCAGTTACAGAAGTCATAAGAAAAGATTTGACAAAATTTATACGGGAATGTATTCTGATAATAGAACGTGAAAAAGAAAACGGTACATTGACAGATATGTCAGGGAAGGAAATACTTGAATTATTAACTTTAACCTGTGGTAATCTTCTGAAAAATGAACCGATGTTAAAGAAGGAAGTGTATGGAATTATGAGACCAATTGTTATGACTCAAACGGAAAGAGCGGAAAAGGCAGAGCTTCTCAATGAAAGGCTGTTAGAAGAGAAGAAGCGCATAGAGGAAGAGATGCGGCGTATTAGAAGAGGAATGCAAAGGGTAGAAAAGGAAAATAAGATACACGGTGAAAGAAGTGAGAATGCAATTAGAAAGTCAATTGATAAATACTATTCTCTTGGTCAAAAACGTCAGGAAGTAAAAGAAAACATTCAGGACATATTTTCTCTGGATGAAGCGGAAGCAGAAGCGAAAATGGAGAAATACTGGGGATAGAATGGAGGGTAATCGTAAAAAATTCCACTTGACAAATCCCAAAGTTTCAGCTACGATACAATAAATTAAATATATAAGCGTTGAAAAGAACAAGTAGTAAATGATGGAACGGACAGAAAACAGCCGGTTGATGAGAGGCGTAACGGGAAGTCTTTTATGAATACATCTTGGAGCTTCATGACAGAATATAAAGACTGCGTTTACATGGTATTACACTTAGATATACGCACATTTATTAGTAGGTCATGACGTAGGAATGCACGTTACAGCAGGAGAGTATCATCAGAGCTGCATGACAGAGTCGTGGCAGTGTGATTGTACTTAGTAAGGTAAGCAGCGTGAGCTGTTTATGAAGTTAGGTGGTAACACGAGATTTTGACCTCGTCCTTTCAGTAGGGCGGGGTCTTTTTTAATACGCTTATATGAAAAAACAATAGAAAGGAATCAAAGGGATGAAAATTTATGAAGAACTACAGGCAAGAGGACTGCTTGCACAGCTTACGGATGCTGATGAAATCCGGGAACTTATTAACAATGGAAAGGCAACATTCTATATTGGATTCGACCCGACAGCGGACAGCCTTCATGTAGGACATTTTATGGCGCTGTGCCTGATGAAAAGATTACAGCAGGCGGGTAATAAACCGATTGCACTGATTGGCGGCGGTACCGGTATGATTGGTGACCCTTCTGGAAGAAGCGATCTTCGTACCATGATGACCAAGGAAACTATTGCGCATAACTGCGAGTGCTTTAAGAAACAGATGAGCCGTTTTATTGACTTTTCGGAAGGTAAGGCTCTTATGGTAAATAATGCAGACTGGCTGGCGGATTTGAATTACATCGAATTCATCCGCGATATAGGAGTGCATTTCAGTGTCAACAGAATGCTGACGGCTGAATGCTACAAACAGAGGATGGAAAAAGGTCTTAGCTTTTTAGAGTTTAACTACATGATTATGCAGAGCTATGATTTTCTTGAGTTATTTAAGCGCTATGGCTGTAATATGCAGTTTGGCGGTGATGACCAGTGGAGCAATATGCTAGGCGGAACTGAGCTGATTCGCCGTAAACTCGGAAAAGACGCTTACGCCATGACTATTACACTGCTCCTTAATTCAGAGGGCAATAAGATGGGTAAAACGCAGAAGGGTGCAGTATGGCTTGACCCGAATAAGACATCACCGTTTGAATTCTATCAGTACTGGCGCAATGTGGCTGATGCTGACGTCCTCAAATGCTTAAGAATGCTGACATTCCTGCCGCTTGAGCAGATTGATGAAATGGATAAGTGGGAAGGCAGCCAGTTAAATGAGGCTAAAGAAATTCTGGCTTATGAGCTGACGAATCTGGTACATGGACAGGAAGAAGCAGATAAAGCTAAGGAAGCTGCAAAGGCGCTCTTCGCAAACGGAGGAAGTTCTGAGAATATGCCTACCACTTCACTTTCCGACGATAAATTCATTGACGGAAAGATTGATATTCTTGGTATTCTGGCAGCATCGGGATTGGCAGCGTCACGTTCGGAAGCACGCCGCGCAGTAGAGCAGGGCGGAGTAACAGTTAAGGGTGAGAAAGTGAGCGATGTTAAGACAGCGTATACCAAGGATGAAATTGCTGCTGAGGAATTTATAATAAAGAAGGGCAAGAAGAGCTTTAAGAAGATTATAGTAGAGTAAATCAAAAAAGTATTCCTGTAGATGATTGAAAGGAAACTTTGCTGGCTTCAAAATAAAAAAGATAAAGGAGAAAAGAATATGGCCGGAAAAGAAAGAACATTAATGTCTTATACGCCGGAAATCAAAGTAATGGATTGTACGCTGAGAGATGGAGGTCTGGTAAACGATTTTTATTTTTCAGATGAATTTGTAAAGGATTTATATAAGGCAAATATTAAAGCAGGCGTTGATTATATGGAGTTTGGATATAAGGCGTCTAAGGAAATGTTTGACGAAAGTAAATTCGGAAAATGGAAATTCTGTAATGATAAGGATATACGGGAAATAGTCGGTGATAACAAGACCGATATGAAAATATCCGTTATGGCAGATGTAGGCCGCTGTGATTATAAAAAAGACATAATCAATAAAAAGGACAGCCCGGTAGACCTTGTCAGGATTGCAACATATATTAATACGATTCCGGCAGCAGTGGCAATGATTGAGGACTGCACTAAGAAGGGCTATGAAACAACAGTTAATATTATGGCGATTTCCAAATCCAATGATGTGGATATTGATGCGGCGCTTGAGCTATTAGGTCAGAGCAGCGTGGGCTGTATCTATCTGGTTGACAGCTATGGTTCTCTTTATCCGGAACAGATATGCAGGCTTTCGGATAAGTACTTGGAAATTGCTGAAAAGCATGGGAAAAAGGTGGGCATTCATGCGCATAACAACCAGCAGCTTGCATTTGCAAATACTATTGAAGCACTGCGGCGTGGCGTGAGCTATCTGGATGCTACCGTAAGCAGTTTAGGACGCGGATGCGGCAATTGCCCAAGCGAGTTGCTGTTAGGCTTCCTAAAGAACCCGAAATATACTATTAATCCACTGCTGCAGTTCATTGAGAAGCATATAATACCCATGAAAGAATCCGGAGTAGTATGGGGGTATGATGTACCTTATCTTTTAACAGGAATTTTGAATCAGCATCCTAAGACAGCGATTCAGTTCACGAAAGAGAACAGGAAAGATTATCATGATTTTTATCTGGAATTGTTGGATAATTTCTAATTGTAATTTAATAATCCGGGATTAATAATAAGTTTTTTAATTTTATATTCTGAAGATGAAAACGGGTGCTCCTGCCATGAATAGGAGCACCCGTTTGATTTATTGACTTTCTTTAGAATATATTTTTTCCAGATTCTCAACTTTAGCCCCCATATTTACCAGCATAGCATCCAGAAGTGTAACGGCAGCCATCGATTCTACCACCACGACTGCTCTTGGGACGATAATGGGGTCATGTCTGCCTTTTATGGCTATTTCAATATTTTCCCCATGTTTGTTGACGGTCTGTTGTTTACTGAAAATAGAAGGAGTAGGTTTCACATAGGCGCGTAAAATAATTGTGGAGCCGTCGCTTATACCGCCTAAAATACCGCCTGCATGGTTGGTTACTTTGGTTACCTCACTATTCTGCATGGTGAATGCATCATTATTTTCAGACCCTTTGCGTACCGCAACCTGTTTGCCATCTCCGATTTCTACGGCTTTTACTGCGCCGATGGACATAATGGCTTTAGAGAGTTCGGCATCAAGTTTATCAAAAACCGGCTCGCCGATTCCGGCAGGAACTCCGTCTATTCTGCATTCAATAATACCGCCTGACGAATCATATTGTTTCATACATTCTGCAAGATAGGCTTCAGCTTTTTCCGACGCTTCATAATCCGGCATACAGGTGGGCGTATCAAGAATCGCCTGCTTATCAAAACGGGAATCATCAATTGTCACAGGACCGATAGAACGGGTATAAGCCGTTAATGTAATGCCGAGTCTGTTTAATAATTTAGAAGCAATGGCGCCGGCAGCGACGCGTCCGATCGTCTCTCTTCCGGAAGAACGTCCGCCTCCGCGGTAGTCCCTGAATCCGTATTTAGCGTCAAAAGTATAGTCTGCATGACCGGGACGGTAATATTCTGCAATCTCACTGTAATCAGCAGAATGCTGGGAAGTGTTATGTACGATTATGGAAATCGGCGTGCCCGTTGTTTTTCCCTCAAAGACACCGGATAGGATTTCTGCTTTATCCGCTTCCTTTCTTGGTGTAGATATTTTTGTCCTGCCGGGCTTACGGCGGTCCAGAAAAATCTGGATATCGTCCTCAGAGAGAGGAAGTCCTGCTGGACAGCCGTCTATTACGACGCCTAATGCTTTTCCATGGGATTCCCCCCATGTTGTAATCTGAAAGAGCTTACCGTAAGATGAACCAGCCATAATCAAAATCCTTTCTAAAACTTAATTGTTTTGCAATTGCGAAACTGCAATTGTAAGTCACGAACTTATATAATGTAAATAAAAATGGGGCTCATTGCGGAGCAGAGACGCCCCATTTTTTTACATTATATAAGTTCTGGTTGTTGAAATAGAGTTTTATAATCATATAACTAAATTATTGTAGAAGTATATCATATTTTTATTAATAAAGAAAGATAGGAAAATTTGAAGTTATATTAATGTACAGATTTGAATTAAAATGAATAATGTTATTGTGATTTAAAGCTTTTCGTGATAGAATGACAAAATATTAAAAATAATACAAAGTTCCGGAATAAACTGAGATTTTCCGTAGAAGGGAGCATTTACATTGAAAGAATATACAGAAGCCCGCATAGCATTATGCAAATGCAAAGAGGGTAAAAAAACATATGGAGTCCGCTTTGAAAAGATGAACAAAGGATGGAAATATACATGGGCGTTTCCGGTAAAGGAAGCCTCTGCCAAAAGAGAAGGATATGATGAGACGAAGATTGTGGGTGATATTGCTCCGTCTCTAGACTATCCGGGTTGTCCTTTCTGCGGAACGAAGAGTTTTGTGATCTGTGTTTGCGGGAAATTAAACTGCAACAACTCAGTAGGTGCATCATCTCATTTTACTTGTAACTGGTGCGGAGTGTCAGGTGTCTTGGATGGAGGATATGATGGTTCCGGATTTGGAGCAGGCAGTGACAGATAAATCTGGCTGGTATTTAATAAGTGTAAAAATTTTCAATATTTAGGTTTACATAAATGAATTTACATAAAAGATTTACATAAAAATACAAAAAATGGTGTACAAATGAAAATTATGTGATATTATATAAATTAGGTGTTTTATTTTTTGAAAGTGGTGTACAAATAGATGAAGAAAACTTTTCGGGAAAAAGTTGTAAACAAATTTAGTGGCATTATGAAGAAGAACAGGTTATTAAAGTATCCCTGTCTTCTTGTGATGTCTGTAATACTAACTATATATTATATATGCAGGCATTTTGCAACAAATGCAAAAAGATATGTGTGTATAGCATTTTCTTTAGTGTTTTTTATGTCAAGCTGCAGTTTTTCCTTTGCTGTTTTATCAGGTCAGCAGGGATTTGTGAATGCGCAGGAAACATATAATGCGATTGTGGAGGACTCTGATGTGGCATTGGCAGTTGAAAAGGATGTAACGCCGGATGAAAGCATACTGCCTGAAAATGATGGCGTACTGCATGAGTTCGAGGGCGCAGANGAGNCTGANNGTACGGATTTTTATACTCTGGATGATATTNTGGAAGATACGCANTCCTATGAATATGAAAATGAAAACGTGGATATTCCGGAAGAAGAGATNTCTGAAGANGAGNTANCTGAAGAAGANATNTCTGAAGGAGCAATGCCGGAAGAACAGGAACCGGTCTTNGACAGCAGTGACTGGCGGCTGGTNCTGGTNAATAAGCAGCATCCTATACCGGANGACTANAGTTTTAGTCTNGGTNTNATTAAAGANNATATGAGATGTGATAAGNGNATTATNNCAGANNNAATTGCNATGCTTCAGGCAGCAAAAGAGGATGGTATTACACTTCTGATTCAATCCCCATACAGGACTGATGACAGACAGGAAAATAATTTTAACAAAAAAATAAAAATGTATATGAGTCAGGGATATTCCTATATGGANGCTTATAAAGCAACATCACAGGTGGTTACCGTACCGGGNGCGAGTGAACATCAGATTGGATTGGCGCTGGATATCACATCGGATACTTATACCCAATTAGAAAGAGGNTTCGGAGATACAGAGGCCGGGAAATGGCTGGCGGAGCATAGCTGTGAGTATGGATTCATACTTAGATATCCAGAGGGCAAAGAATATATCACCAGCATTATATATGAGCCATGGCATTTCCGCTATGTAGGAAAGGAAGCNGCTACAGTCATAATGCAGGAAAATATTTGTCTTGAAGAGTTTTGGGATAAGTATCTATAGGAGAAACGGTTAATGTATAGAATCATCAAACAGGAAGGCTTGGCGAGGCGCGGGGAATTAGAAACCNTACATGGCATAATACAGACGCCTGTTTTTATGAATGTAGGAACTTCGGCAGCAATTAAAGGAGCTGTTTCAACAGAGGATCTTAACAAGATAGGTACACAGGTAGAGTTGTCCAATACCTATCATCTGCATGTCAGACCGGGCGATTTGGTCATAAAAAAACTCGGNGGNCTACATAAGTTCATGCTGTGGGATAAGCCGATTTTGACGGACTCCGGAGGATTTCAGGTTTTTTCACTGGCCAGTTTACGTAAAATCAAGGAAGAAGGCGTTTATTTCAACTCGCATATAGATGGAAGAAAGATTTTCATGGGTCCGGAAGAGAGCATGAGAATACAGTCCAATCTGGGTTCGACTATAGCTATGGCATTCGATGAATGTCCACCAAGTACGGCNGACAGAAGCTATGTGGANAATTCTGTGGCGCGTACGACCAGATGGCTGGAGCGATGCANACAGGAGATGATGCGATTAAACACTCTGGATGATACGATTAATCCGCATCAGATGTTGTTTGGTATTAATCAGGGAGCTGTTTTTGATGATATCAGAATCGAACATGCCAAAAGGATATCGGAGTTTGATTTAGACGGTTATGCGCTGGGCGGTCTTGCNGTAGGCGAAACGCATGAGCAGATGTATCATATTATTGAAGAGACGGTGCCTTATCTGCCAAAGGACAAACCTGTTTATCTAATGGGGGTCGGTACTCCGGCGAATATCCTGGAAGCAGTGGAGCGGGGCGTCGATTTTTTTGACTGTGTTTATCCTTCCAGAAACGGAAGACATGGTCATCTTTATACGAATCATGGAAAGATAAATTTNTTCAATGCAAAGTATGAGCTGGATGAACGNCCGATAGAAGAAGGNTGTGGCTGTCCGGTATGTTCAAAAGGATACTCAAGAGCATATATAAGACATCTTNTGAAAGCGGGAGANATGTTAGGGATGAGATTCTGTGTGCTGCACAACCTGTATTTCTATAACACAATGATGNCGGAAATCAGGGATGCATTGGATGCNGGAATGTTCGCGGAATATAAGAAAAAGAAGCTGGAAGAGTTATAAAANACTTGTTTTCTTGNCCGTGGTATGATAAGCTTTAGATTATTATGATAGTAAAGGAGCAGAACTGATTATGGGAATATTATTGGAAGCAGATGCAGCAGTNGCGGCAGAAGCAACAGCAGGCAGCGGCATTGTGATGATTGGAACTATAGTACTGTGGATTGCAGTAATGTATTTTATCCTTTTCCGTCCTCAGAAAAAGGAACAGAAAAGAGTAGCGGCTATGCTTTCGGAGTTGGCTGTGGGTGATTCTGTTTTGACAACCAGCGGTTTTTATGGAACCATTATTGATATAACAGACGATACGGTTATCATAGAATTCGGTAATAATAAAAATTGCCGTATACCGATGCAGAAATCGGCAATTACACAGGTTGAAAAGGCAGATGCTGAATAAGGAAAACATGTTACTTAAAAGATGCATTTCGGTGCATCTTCTTTAAATATTCGGGGTAATGAAAGGAAGAGGACTTATATGGAATTGAATATTACATGCATTCCGGGAGACGGAATCGGACCGGAGATAGTGGCGGAGGCAAAAAAAGTATTAGATGCCGTAGCTGTGAAATATGGACATAACATGAAGTACACTGATATTCTGATGGGAGGGGCTTCAATCGACGCATATGGTGTACCGCTTACGGATGAAGCTATTGAGACGGCAAAAAGTGCAGATGCGGTACTGATGGGATCTATCGGAGGCGATACGACGACTTCTCCATGGTACAAGCTGCCGCCGAATTTAAGACCTGAAGCAGGGCTGCTTGGTATCAGGAAGGCACTCAATTTATTTGCAAATTTGAGACCTGCGCTTCTCTATGAGGAACTGGCAGGCGCATGTCCTCTGAAAGAAGAAATTTCCGCCTCGGGATTTGATATGATGATTATGAGGGAACTTACAGGAGGACTCTATTTCGGGGAGCGCAAAACAGTGGAAGAAAACGGAGTACTAAAGGCAATCGATACCCTGACATATGACGAAAACGAGATTCGCAGGATTGCCATAAAAGGGTTTGACATTGCCATGAAGAGAAGAAAGAAAGTAACCAGTGTGGATAAGGCAAATGTACTTGATTCATCCAGACTGTGGCGTAAAATAGTAGAAGAAGTAGCAAAAGATTATCCGGAGGTCACTTTGGAACATATGCTGGTTGACAACTGCGCGATGCAGTTAGTCAAGGATCCCAAACAGTTTGATGTGATTTTAACCGAGAATATGTTTGGCGATATATTATCCGATGAGGCAAGTATGGTAACCGGCTCTATCGGAATGTTGGCATCGGCATCATTAAATGATACTAAATTCGGACTATATGAGCCAAGTCATGGTTCAGCACCGGATATTGCCGGAAAGGGTATCGCAAATCCGATTGCTACTATTCTCAGCGCGGCGATGATGCTTAGGTATTCGTTTGATTTAGATAGGGAAGCGGATGCAATCGAAGCAGCTGTAAAGAAAGTCTTAAAAGATGGTTGGCGTACAGTCGATATCATGCCTCAGGAAGAAGATGAGCGTGCAAAAGTTAAACAGGTTGGCACTGTGCAGATGGGCGATCTGATCTGTGGGCAGATATAAAGACAGAAATGGGAATAGAGGATTATTACGATAATAAAGGAGATAATGGCGATGAAGAGTGATAATGTAAAAACAGGAATACAGCAGGCACCTCATAGAAGCTTATTTAATGCATTGGGATTTACTGAGGAAGAAATGCGAAAGCCGATGGTAGGTATCGTCAGCTCATATAATGAAATTGTACCGGGTCATATGAACCTTGATAAAATAGTAAACGCAGTAAAGCTTGGCGTGGCTGAGGCAGGCGGAGTACCGGTAGTATTTCCGGCTATTGCTGTCTGTGACGGAATTGCTATGGGGCATATCGGAATGAAATATTCCCTTGTCACAAGAGATTTGATTGCCGATTCTACAGAAAGTATGGCGTTGGCGCACCAGTTTGACGCACTTGTAATGGTGCCCAACTGTGATAAAAATGTGCCGGGTCTTTTGATGGCGGCTGCAAGAATCAATGTACCTACAGTATTCGTATCTGGCGGACCTATGCTCGCAGGACATGTAAAGGGCCAGAAGAGAAGCCTTTCTTCCATGTTTGAGGCTGTCGGTTCACATGCGGCAGGAACTATGAGTGAAGAAGAAGTCAGGGAATTTGAAGAAAAAGTATGTCCTACCTGCGGTTCATGTTCGGGTATGTATACAGCCAATTCCATGAACTGCCTGACCGAGGCNCTCGGTATGGGGCTTCGCGGAAACGGTACGATTCCGGCGGTATATTCCGAAAGAATCAAGCTGGCTAAGCATGCAGGTATGGCTGTTATGGAAATGTATCGTAAAGATATAAGACCGAGAGATATNATGACAAAAGAAGCTGTTTTGAATGCGCTCACCGTTGATATGGCGCTTGGCTGTTCTACCAATTCCATGCTGCATTTACCTGCGATTGCGCATGAGATAGATTTTGATTTTGATATTTCTTTTGCAAATGAAATCAGTGAAAAGACTCCGAATTTATGTCATCTTGCTCCTGCAGGTCCTACATATATGGAGGACTTAAACGAAGCGGGCGGCGTTTACGCGGTAATGAAAGAACTTGCAGATGCAGGACTGATAAACACAGGCTGCATGACAGTAACAGGTAAAACAATTGGAGAAAATATAGCAGACGCAGAGAATAAAAACCCGGAAGTAATCAGAACGCTTGATAATCCTTATTCTAAAACGGGCGGTCTGGCAGTGCTGAAAGGAAATCTGGCGCCGGACGGCAGTGTTGTAAAGCGTTCGGCAGTCGTACCGGAAATGATGGTACATGAAGGACCGGCACGCGTGTTTGATTGCGAAGAGGATGCAATCAGCGCTATAAAGGGAGGAAAAATTGTAGCAGGCGATGTTGTTGTAATTCGTTACGAGGGTCCAAAAGGCGGTCCGGGCATGCGCGAGATGCTGAATCCGACTTCAGCGATTGCAGGAATGGGACTTGGCTCAAGCGTAGCTCTTATTACGGACGGACGTTTTTCAGGAGCTTCCCGTGGAGCGTCTATAGGGCATGTGTCTCCGGAAGCGGCGGTAGGCGGTCCGATTGCATTGGTGGAAGAAGGAGATATCATAAGTATAAATATTCCTGAAATGAAACTGGATGTGAAAGTGTCCGATGATGAACTGGCAGCAAGAAAAGCAAAATGGCAGCCCAGAGAACCGGAGATTACGACGGGATATCTTGCAAGATACCGTGAGCTGGTAACAAGCGGAAACAGAGGCGCGATTCTTGAGGTGCCGGGTAAACATTAATTAATATATAAATGCCTGATAGAGTGAAATAGGAGGAGTAAAAATGTTATTGACAGGTGCAGAAATCGTTGTGGAATGCTTAAAAGAGCAGGGAGTCGATACTGTTTTTGGATATCCGGGCGGAACTATTTTGAATGTATATGACGCATTATATCAACATAGTAATGAAATAATGCATATATTGACTTCTCATGAACAGGGNGCGGCGCATGCAGCGGACGGATATGCAAGAGCGACCGGTAAGGTTGGTGTCTGTATGGCGACGAGCGGACCCGGAGCTACTAATCTGGTAACAGGTATAGCGACAGCGTACATGGATTCGGTGCCTATGGTAGCGATTACCTGTAATGTTAATCTGCCGCTGCTTGGAAAAGATTCTTTTCAGGAAGTGGATATTGCCGGNGTGACTATGCCAATCACCAAACATGGATATATAGTAAAGGATGTGAGCATTCTTGCCGATACTATCCGCAAGGCGTTTGCAATTGCAAAAAGCGGAAGACCGGGNCCTGTGCTTGTAGATATTACCAAGGATGTCACGGCAAATAAATGTGAATATACTAAAGTGAATGTATCTGAGCAAAAAAGCGGGATGGAAACCGCTAAAACAAAAAAAGCAAAGAGTTTTGAAGAAGATATTGAGACGGCGCTTAAGCTTATAAAGGAATCAAAGAAGCCTTTTATCTATGTAGGCGGCGGAGCTGTGATTTCAGGTGCCTATGAAGAAGTGAGGGAATTTGCCGCTAAAGTGGATGCACCTGTATGTGATACATTGATGGGTAAGGGTGTGTTCGACGGACATGATGAGCGTTATACGGGCATGATAGGTATGCACGGAACAAAAACCTCTAATTATGGTGTGAGTGAATGTGACCTTTTGATTGCAATGGGTGCAAGATTTTCAGACCGTGTTGTGGGTAATCCTAAGAAATTTGCAGAGAATGCCAAAGTGCTTCATATAGATATTGATGCGGCAGAAATTGATAAAAATATCCGCACGGACGTGTCTATTGTAGGTGATTTGAAAGAAGTGCTTAAAAAACTGAATGACAAACTTGAGAAGCAGGATCATAAAGATTGGATTGCCAATATTATGGAACTTAAGGAGAAGTATCCGTTGAATTATGATTCTTCGGTATTGTCCTGTCCTTATATAATGGAGGAACTTGACCGAATAACCAAAGGGCAGGCTATCATTACGACAGATGTCGGACAGCATCAGATGTGGGCGGCACAGTATTATAAGTATTCCAAACCACGGACATTTTTATCTTCCGGCGGTCTTGGAACGATGGGATACGGACTTGGTGCATGTATAGGCGCTAAGGTCGGCAATCCGGATAAAATCTGTGTTAATATTGCAGGAGACGGCTGCTTTAGAATGAACATGCAGGAACTTGCAACTGCAAGCCGATATAACATTCCAATTATTCAGGTAGTCATAAATAACCATGTGCTTGGCATGGTAAGGCAGTGGCAGACATTATTCTATGACAAGCGTTATTCGCAGACTGTGCTGAATGATAAGGTGGACTTCTGCAAGGTAGCGGAAGGACTTGGCTGTGAGGCTGTCAGAGTCACGAAGAAGGAAGAGGTGGCGCCTGCTATTGAGAAAGCTTTGTCAATGAATGCGCCTGTTCTTTTAGACTGTATAATTCCGGAAGATGATAAGGTATTCCCTATGGTTCCGGCAGGAGCGCCAATCAGCGAAGCTTTTGATGCGACTGACTTGGCACAGCGGGAGAAAGAGAATTAACAGCGGCTTGACGAATACTGGCAATAAATGTAAAATATTTTTGTTCTACGAAAATATATTTAGTAAAATCGTAACAGGAGGAAAAAGAAGTGTCCAGAGTATATAATTTTTCAGCAGGTCCGGCAGTTTTACCTGAGGAAGTGCTAAAAGAAGCAGCAGAGGAGATGTTAGATTATAACGGAAGCGGAATGTCCGTTATGGAGATGAGCCATCGTTCTAAGGTATATGATAAGATTATTAAAGATGCGGAAGCGGATTTAAGAACCTTATTAAACATTCCCGATAATTATAAAGTTCTGTTTTTACAGGGTGGAGCAAGCCTGATTTTTGCATCCGTTCCTATGAACCTGATGAAAAACCGCAAGGCAGGCTATATCCTGACAGGACAGTGGGCTAAGAAAGCTTTTGCAGAAGCTAAGATTTATGGAGAAGCAGTAGAACTTGCATCTTCTGCCGATAAGACTTTTTCATANATTCCTGACTGCTCGGATTTACCGATTACAGATGATATGGATTATGTTTATATCTGTGAGAATAATACGATTTACGGCACGAAATTTCACACGTTGCCTGATACCAAAGGCAAGATTCTGGTCTCTGATGTTTCATCCTGTTTCTTATCAGAGCCGATGGATGTGACCAAATATGGCATGGTTTATGCGGGAGTGCAGAAGAATGTTGGTCCTGCAGGCACACAGGTTGTCATCATCAGGGAAGACCTTTTGACAGACGATGTTCTGCCTTGTACTCCTACCATGATGAAATATAAGATTCACGCGGACAACGATTCGTTATATAATACGCCTCCGAGCTACGGAATATATATCTGCGGCAAGGTGTTTAAGTGGCTGTTAAAGAATGGCGGATTAAGCGCTATGAAAGAATTAAACGAGAAAAAAGCGGCGGTGTTATATAACTTTTTGGATGAGAGCAGCCTTTTCAAGGGAACTGTCAGAAAAGAAGACCGCTCACTTATGAATGTACCTTTTGTTACAGGCGATGAGGAAATGGATGCGAAGTTCATTAAGGAAGCAACTGCTGCCGGATTCGTCAATTTAAAAGGACACAGAAGCGTAGGCGGTATGCGTGCGAGCATCTATAATGCAATGCCGATTGAGGGCGTGGAGAAACTTGTTGAATTCATGAAAGAATTTGAGAAGAAGAATAGTAAATAAATAAAGGAGCATGGATACTATTATGTTTAAATATTATTGTTTAAATCCCATATCAACGGTAGGAACCGAAAAATTCAGTGCGCAGTACACGAAGACTGAGAACATAGAGGAAGCTGAAGGGATATTAGTCAGAAGCGCTTCCATGCATGAAATGGAAATGCCCGAAAATCTCCTTGCTGTCGCAAGAGCGGGTGCGGGCGTTAATAATATCCCTATTGACAAATGTGCAGAGAAGGGAATTGTTGTATTCAATACTCCCGGCGCTAATGCAAACGGTGTAAAGGAACTGGTTATTGCCGGAATGCTTCTGGCGTCAAGAGATGTTGTAGGCGGCATTGAATGGGTGCTGGAAAACCAGAGCGATGAAAATATTGCCAAAACAGCGGAAAAAGCAAAGAAAAACTTCGCGGGAACGGAAGTTTATGATAAAAAACTCGGAATTATCGGACTTGGCGCTATCGGTGTCAAAGTTGCCAATGTAGCTAAGCATCTGGGTATGGAAGTATATGGATATGACCCGTATGTTTCGGTAGACGCCGCATGGAACTTAAGCCGCGATGTCAAGCATGTACTGAATGTAGATGAAATCTATGAGAGCTGCGATATTATCACTATTCATGTGCCGCTCATGGATGCAACCAAAGGTATGATAAATAAGGATGCCATAGATAAGATGAAAGATGGCGTGATTTTACTGAACTTTGCAAGAGACCTTCTTGTGGATGAAAAAGCTGTCTTGGATGGCATCAAGGCAAATAAAATTCGTAAATACGTTACGGATTTCCCTAATGCTACAACAGCAGGTCAAGAAGGCTGTATTGTCATTCCTCATCTTGGTGCATCTACGGAGGAATCTGAGGATAACTGTGCTAAGATGGCGGTAAAAGAGCTGATGGACTATCTGGAAAACGGTAATATCATCAACAGCGTCAACTATCCTAAATGTGATATGGGAGTCTGCACACAGGCAGGGCGTATTGCCATATTCCATAAAAACATTGCCAATATGATTACTAAATTTACGGCGTGTTTCGGTGATAACGGCATTAATATTTCCGATATGATGAATAAATCCAAAGGGGAAGTAGCATATACCATGCTCGATATTGAAGCACCGGCATCCGGCGACATTATTAATAAGTTAGAATCCATAGAGGGCGTTTTCCGTGTAAGAGTTATCAAATAGGAAATATCCGGAGGTAGTTCTAAATGGAGAAAGATCGTTTGATAATCACATTACTGATGTTTACTGTTTTGGTTTCTCTGGAATTTGGTATCCTTACAGAAGTAGTGTGGCATGGTTGGGGCGGTTTTGGAGATCCATCATTGATATATACTGAAACAGGTGAAAATAGAATTACTTTTCTTATATTTTTTATTCCGGTGAGTTCAATTGTATTATATCTTATTCGTATTATTAGGTTGGTGATAAAAAAGATAAACAATATGAAAGAGATCCTTTGCTGTGATTTTATTTGTGCATTGTATTGCATAGTGATAGCGATTGGAATTTGGCTCATCGGATATATTGGTCTTATTGATTTTAATCCGTTTTTTTCGATGGGCAGGAGGGTGACGGCTTTCCTGATTGACCATTTTAATTGGATGACATATCCTCCGGCAGGGTGACATATTCGATACCATAAATTAAGGCAGCGCTATAAGTTTTTTAGCGCCGCCTTTTTTCTCGTTTTACACTAATCCGCTGTCGCGCAATTCCGATTGAAACTGCGTTTCCGCCTTCATGGAAACTTCACTTGCAAGGTCCATATAAAGAATAAATACATCTTCTACTGACATTCCTTTTTCCTTGGCAATTTCCTCCATAACAGGTTTTAATTTTTCAAGCTGGTAGGAAATCGGCGTTTTCTGTGGGTCGATATCTGCCAGAGTTTTTTCTGCGTAAGCATTGATTTTACTAAGAATTTCTGCATGTTCCGGAGTCATCCTCTCACTTCCTTTCTCTTCAAACAGTGTTATTTTAACATTGAATGCTTGTGCTGTACAAGCATTTTTGATAAAATATGAGATAGATTTAATAAATTACAAAATAAGGAAAAATTGGAGAAAAAAGAATGGCTGATATAATTCCATTTAAAGCGCTTAGACCAAGGGCTGATTTGGTAGAAAAAATTGCTGCACTGCCATATGATGTATACAGCAGGGAGGAAGCAAGAAGGAAAGTGACGGGAGATTCCTATTCTTTTCTGAGGATAGACAGGGCAGAGACACAGTTTCCGGAAGGTTATGATATGTATGCACCGGAAGTTTATGAAAAAGCCCGTGATATGCTTAATGATATGATATTTAAAGGGGAGTTTATAAAGGAAGAGGCTCCGGCTTATTATGTATATGAACTTGTGATGAATGGCAGATCACAGACAGGGATCGTAGCCTGTGCGTCCGTAGACGATTATGAGAATCAGGTTATTAAGAAACATGAGAATACGCGTGCGGAGAAGGAGGCTGACAGAATCCGGCATGTGGATATCTGTAATGCCCAGACCGGACCGATTTTTCTTGCCTACAGACAAAGAGAGGATATTAATGAACAGATAGAAAAAGCGAAGAAAACGCAGCCTTTATATGATTTTACGGCAGATGACGGAATCATTCACAGAGTATGGCTGATTGATGATGCAGATTCGGTACATGCGATTAAAGAAGATTTTACACATGTAGAATCAGTCTATATTGCAGACGGACATCACAGGTGCGCTTCTGCCGTCAGGGTTTCAAATATGCGCAGGGAGCAGAATCCTGATTATACCGGCAGTGAACAATTTAACTATTTCTTATCGGTTCTGTTCCCGGATGACCAGTTGCTTATCATGGATTACAACAGGGTTGTCAAATCTTTGAACGGATATACGGAAGAAGAATTTTTGGAAAAGACAGAAGAAATTTTTGATACTAAAGAAATGGGAAAAGAGCCGTATAAGCCTGCAAAAAAGGGTGAAATCGGAATGTATCTTAAAGATACATGGTACAGACTTTCCATAAAAGAGGATATGATGACAGGAGACCCTGTGGATGACTTGGACGTAGCTGTTTTGCAGAAATATTTATTACAGCCCGTACTTGGTATTCTTAACCCAAAGGTTGATGGAAGAATAGATTTCGTCGGAGGAATCAGGGGGCTTGGCGAACTTGAAAGAAGAGTTAAAACAGACTGCAAGGCAGCGTTTGCCATGTATCCCACCGACATTCATGAATTGTTTGCGGTTTCAGATGCCGGAAAGCTGATGCCGCCTAAATCAACATGGTTTGAACCGAAGCTTCGCAGCGGAATATTCATACATTCGCTTGAAGACTAAGCAGAACCGCACCTTATTTTGTACAACAAACGGTTTGAAATAGTAGTTTTGCAATCACCTATAATAATGTAGCGATAGAAGGGAGCAGACGGATATGAATAAGAAACTCTATAAATTGATGAACTGGGCGGAGATTGAGGGAGTTATTTATTCCGAATCGGACAATCCGCATCAAATATTAGGGGCTCATGTGAGCGGAAATAATGTATTGATTCAAACCTTTATGCCGGGGGCTAAAAGTGTTCGCGTACAACCGGATTCGGGCGACAAGAGTTATCAGATGGATCTCGTCGATGAAGAGGGCTTTTATGCAGCGCTGATTCCGGGAAAGACTATTTTTTCATATGATTATATTGTGGAATACGAAGACGGTACATTGAAAAAAATTAAGGATGCATATAATTATAAGCCGCAGATCACCAAAAGTGATACTGACAAGTTTAATGCAGGAATACATTATACAATTTATGAAAAGCTTGGTGCGCATCCGATGGAAATAGAAGGGGTTAAAGGCGTGTATTTTGCAGTGTGGGCGCCGAATGCGGTTCGCGTCAGCGCGGTTGGTGATTTTAACGGATGGGATGGCAGAACCCATCAGATGAGAAGACTGTGGGATTCCGGTATTTTTGAAATTTTTATTCCGGGAGTTAAAGAAGGTGACTGCTATAAATTTGAATTGAAGGTAAAAGGAGGTCTTACCTATCTGAAAGCGGACCCGTATGCATTCGGTCAGCAGCTTCGTCCGGAAACGGCGTCTGTTGTCAGGGAAATTAAAGGTTTCAACTGGAACGATGAAAAATGGATGAAAAAACGTAAAACAGCTCAGGATGTAAATGCTCCAATCAGCATTTATGAGCTGTATCTTGGCTCTTTTGCCAAACCGGAGGATGGAAGCCCGTATCTGAACTACAGGGAACTGGCGCCTAAGATTATCGATTATGTTAAGAAAATGAATTATACACATATAGAACTGATGCCTGTGATGGAGCATCCGCTGGATAATTCATGGGGATATCAGGTTATCGGCTATTATGCGCCGACCTCTCGGTATGGTACGGCAGAAGATTTTATGTATTTTATGAATGAAATGCATAAGGCGGATATCGGTGTCATTCTGGATTGGGTGCCCGCTCATTTCCCAAGGGATACACACGGACTCTCTAACTTTGACGGCACCTGCCTTTATGAGCATGCGGATCCGCGTCAGGGCAGTCATCCTCATTGGGGAACTCTCATTTATAATTACGGAAGACCGGAAGTAAGAAATTATCTGATTGCCAATGCTTTGTA
>JAAUZS010000106.1 GCA_014804495.1 Lachnospiraceae bacterium | reverse complement strand
GGATATTATAATGGCGAGATCAGTAAAGATGAGATTAAAGGTTTCTTCATGGAATATTGTAGTGTAATGTATGCAAGGGACGAAGAAACTGTGTTAAATGTATACGAAGCTTTTTTAGATGCAAATTATTCAGCAGCAGTTAAGAAGTGTTTCGCTCATGGATACGACATTGCAGCAAAAGAAGGAGTGTCTACGGATAACATGGTATATTACGATGCTGACTATTACTACCAGTCAGAGGAAATTCATGATTTGCTGAAAGAAGCTGCGGCTGAATATGGGGCGAAATACGGCAGAGAAATTGATGCGGCAAAAAGAGATGCCGGATTTAAGAGAGATTATTTAACAGGAGCCCCTAATTTTAATGATAAGTGGAATTTTATGGCTACAAACATGATGAGTTCGGGCAGATTAATGGATCAAAATGCTGTACCACCAAAAGATTTTTCTTTCTTTTACAAACAAGGGACAGATATAGGAACTAAGAACAGTCTTTTGATTATTGGTGGAAAAGATTGGTCGGAAAAGGCAGATGTTCCTTTTAAGATTCCAGCGGGTGGGAAAAACACGGAGAGATATTTTTATCTTTCAGATTTATATAAAGTAAGTAAAGAAAAAGAAGAAAACTATCAAGAATACAATAAATTTTTAAATAAACTTATTATTACAAGAATATGGGGAGATTCTCCGATAGTAGTCGAGAAGAGGCAATGATGCCACAGAGGATGGGCAGGCTTCTCCGGTTTCCGGTAGATAGGGGAATCGGGGAACAGGGACAGCTCTAAATGACGAGGGTTGCCAAATTAAGGATAAGCCTTATCAATCTTGTATCCACGATAAACCGCAATGAATAAGGGAGTGTATTTTTTTATGAATATTAAAACGAATCAATATATGAATCAGGCATCATATACAGCAGCAGGCGAAAGAGCGTCAGAGCCTCATATTGGCGGTAAAATTGAGAGCGAAGCGAAGTCTGGTACAAACAGAGATACCGTGATAATTTCTATGGCGGGACAGCAGTTTGCCGCTGAACAGATGGAATCTGATTCAGAAATGGGTTTAATGAGAATAACTTCTGATTTAGATGGGTTCATAAACGCCGTACGCTCTATGAAGGGAACACTGCCCGTTTGTTGGGAGAAAATGGTTGACCCGTACAATACGATTACAAATCTGGCTAAAATAGAGTCTCGTCTTAAACAGTTGGCAGATCCAACCGTTTCCCACAAAGATGAGGATATGGAGAAGGTCGCAGAGGCTTACGCAAAGGAAAAGATTGATGCATTGATAGAAAAGAAAAAAGCTATGATTGCTGACGGAACGGCAAAAACTGTAGCCGAGGAGTACGAAGAATACATAACGGCATACGATGCTTACCATTCGGAAAACGGTAGTAGCCTGATTGCAAATATGACAGGAGATACAAGGAAAGCGTATGACATATACAAAAACATTATTGATGGAACGAAAATATCAATAAATGACGAAGAATTTCTTATTTTCCATAACCGTACAATGTACAGAGCAGCAAAAGCCGAATACATTCAAAAAACCGAAGAACTATATAATGCAATGAATGGTGTTCCTTTAAAATAGCAATATGTGACAAGGAATCATCCAATGGAAGGCAGATTCTATATGGAAAAAGGGGACTGACATAACCAATGACTTCCGGCGGATTGGGGAAGCGAGGGAGCAGGGGCAACTCTGAACGACAGGGGCTGCCGAGAAAAATGAATGTGCAAGACTGAAAATGGAAATGCAAAAGGAGACTTTCAATGAAAAAAGTGGTTTTAGGTTCAATGATGTTCTTAGCTGGATTGATTTCTACAGCAGTGCTTTTGGCTGGAACAATGGGCAATGATTGGAATGTAAACGGGGAGTTATCATCGTTTCGTAATATGGCACAGCACGGGCTTATGCCTGCGTTTTATATTTTTGTCGGCATTTCCGTTTTAGGGATTGGTATTGCAGTTTGGGGAGTGTTTGAAAAGAAAGAATGAATAAGAAATACGACCCAAATCTGTATCAGGAATTATAAGGAAAGAAATCAAAAACTGAGGCGTCTATTGGAAGATTGCAATAGGCGCCTTTACACTTTTAAGAAGGTTCAGAATAGCTATATTTCAGATTAGACTATTTGAGTTCCTATGAGTGTCAGAATGCCTTATTTTCGCAACAGATCAAGCAGATAGCGAACCATAGGAATTAAGTCGGCGGCTTCCTGCTCTGTACAGTCTTTTTGCAGGGCAATGAGCTTCTGAAGGTTCGGTGCTTCATCTTTGTAAGCCGGATCGAATATTTTACCTGCTGGTATCTTTAGGTATGTAAGCAAAGGGTACAGTTTTTCAAATTTGGGATTGCCACGCCTGCTTCAATATTAAGTATGGTGCGTGAGTCGATATTCAGGATTTCAGCTAGCTTTTCCTGTGAAAGCCCAAGTTCCGTCCGGGCTTGGCGCACTGCGGAAGCCAGATTTTGTTTTGCATCATTCATTGTAATTCACCTCGATAGTAGTTTACATTACACATCGTCAAGCGTGAATTGCATCAAAATACAGTAAGAAAGTGGAGTGGAGTGCATGAAAGGACAATATAGGAAAATACATAATAAAATATATGAAACAGGACAGAATATAGGAATTGTCACACACATAAGGGTGTATCGCAATGAAGGAAAAAACCTCGTTGCGGTACACCCTTTTTTAATGTCAAATTTAGAGGGTTTGCGTATCTTTATCAAATTTTTTGTCATCAACCTGTTGTTCTGGATTGCGGGCAAGATATTGATTGAGATTATCCAGTTTTCGGTTAAGGTCAGCGGCTTCTTTCTCAGCAGATTTATACGTTTTCTGTAAAGCCTGCTTTTTGGAATAGAGTGCATTGTAATCACTGCGGAGCTTTTCGACATCAATATTCTTCGGATTGATGCCGAAGCGTTTCAGCATATTTTCTGCACCGTCATGAAGGATAAGTTCCGTTTCATGGCGACGCAGATAAGCGTCTTTGTCCTTAGATTTTTGGTAGCGCACATGATAGATATGGTTGGTTTTGTACTGCTCCGCATACTTCAAAACCTGCCCTAAATCTTTTAGCTGACGCTCGGTTTCAACAAGGCTTTCACGGGCTGTTTTTGCCAGTGTGGACTTGGCGGCAATCTGTTTTTCAAGTTCCGTAATAGAGCCTGCCTGACTGTAACTTGCAGCAGCGATTTTGAGGTTTTGAATGTCAGCCCAATGTTTTAAGCCGGGGCTTTGTGTAAATTTATCCTCGGTGGTGTCAATGAGATTTTTCCTTGAATAATCTTTGACAATGGGTTTCTTTCTGGTCGGGAACGGCACACGCTTTTTATCCTTTATGAGTGCCATTTCTTCAATGCGCTCCTTTATCCGTTCTTTGGTGTACTCCGCACCTAAAGACTTTGCGCTGCCACGGATAAAACGCTCCCTGTCCAGAGGACGGAATGAGATAAATTTATGCGCTTTTTCCCCGAAGTCCTCGCCTTTGACTTCATAGCCTTTTGCCCGGATCAGGTCAATGCAGTCCTCGTAAGTTGCAGCGATTTTTATGGCTTCGTCGATGTCGGCTTTTAATCGTTCTTTCCATGCAGAACCGTTTTTGCCAGCCTGCCATTCCTTGTAAGTTTTGCCACGCTTTTCGCCCGGAGTGATGACGGAAAGTTCATGCTCCCTGCAGAGGTCATCACTTAGATTGCGGATGTTGTAATAGGTCTTTTTGCAGTCGTAATATTTCTCATGATTCACGTTATCAGCGGCGCAAAAAATGATGTGGTTGTGAACGTGTCCTTTGTCAATATGGGTAGTGACAACATAAGAGTATTTCCCCTCTAAAAGTTTGTCGGCAAGCTCTACGCCTATCTGGTGGGCTTCCTTATAAGAAACCTCACCGGGAAGAAAAGACTGTATCAGATGATAGGCTTTATTTGGATCGGACTGGCTGGTCTTTGATAGCGCAAATTTGAAATCATAGGCGGCAGTTTCGGGACTACAACCATGAGAAGAAATCAGTATGCCCTCGTCGGTTTTGTCGGGGTTGCAGATGTAGTCTACTGCTTTATTGACGGTTGCCGTGATAGCATGGATTTTTGTGTATGCCATACCTTTTGCATCAGCTCCTTTACTTCGTTTACATCGGCTTTATATACGTTGCCTGTGGCGTTCATGCGCTTTGCAATCTGGTTCAAATTGTTTCCGATTTTGGCAAGCGCAGCATTGTATTCCCGCAGCTCTGAATAGTCAATGTCGTAGACGTAACCGTATATGATCAGGTGCCGGATAAAGGCGGCACGGCTTGTCATGTTGGAGCATTTTGTTTTCTCATCGAGGATATATTTTTCATCTTCGCTGAGGTGAATTACAATCCCATATTTTCGGGAACGGTTTTTGTTTCTGTGTTTGTCCATTTCCTTGTCCTTTCTGAATATAGTTGTTGTTTTGAATTTTATAATGCCGTTTCCGGCACGGCTTTTGAAGCAAAAATACGCAGACAAACTGCACAAAGTGATGCTGTATTTTTACATTTTAGGGGGTCAGGGGGATATTCCCTCTGCAAGCAAAAACGTTCAGATTTCCACTGGAGGAAAGATGAGTGTTTGCCCGCCTGCGTATATACGCGGGCAGTGCTTGCTATTCTTGTGCAAACTGCCCGTAGGGAGTTTGCGTGTTGTACGAGCTTAGGCGAGTGTTCTACAACACATACCCGGCGAATGGAAGAAAATCTTGCTGCTTTGGACTTTGATTTGGAATCTGATGAAATGCAGGAAATCGAACAGCTTGAAATCGGTAAAAGCCTGTTCGGTTGGTGGTAAAGTATTCAGACGATGGAGGTATGACGATGAATAGCAAAACATTGACACAAGGAGCGCCGTGGAAAGGTATCCTATCCTTTATGATGCCGGTGCTTTTAGGGTTGCTGCTGCAACAGCTTTATAATACAGTGGATACTATCATTGTAGGTAGATTTGCCGGGGAATCTCCGCTGGCAGCGGTTGGCGCCTGCGGTGTTCTTACAATGGCATTTCTGGCGTTTGCTAATGGTTTTTCGGCGGGAGCCTGCATACTGATTGCACAGCTTTTTGGAGCGGACAAAAAGGACGATATGCGCAGGCAGGCATTTTCCTCTCTCTTGGTCATGCTTGCTATGGGGGTGATAGCAACAGCGGCAGGCATTATAATCAGTCGGTTTGCTCTTGAACATATCTTGGCAACGCCGGACAGTCTGATTCCTATGGCTGATACTTATTTCAAGATTTATGCGGCAGGACTTATATTTCAATTTGGATATAATATTGTAGCCGCTATCCTTCGGGGCATTGGCGACAGCAAAGCGACATTGTATTTTCTGCTGGTTGCCAGTGTAATAAATGTTGTGTTGGATATTGTATTCGTTTATAACATGAATATGGGGGTGGCTGGCGCTGCTATTGCTACAGATATTGCACAGGCGCTTTCCTGTGTAGTGGGCATCATTTACATGATGAAAAAATACTCTGTGTTCTGTTGGAAACTAAATGAACTCACCTTTGAATGGCAGCTTGCAAAGCGGACCTTGAAAGCGGGCTTTCCTATGGCGTTGCAGCAGTTTATGGTGTCATTTGGTTTTGTTTTTATTCAAAGGGCAGTTAACAGCTACGGGGAGGATATGACAGCATCTTTCTCGGTCGCTCAGAAAGTGGAAACATATATGACTTTACCGGCAAGTGCGCTGATGACGACACAGGGAACATACACGGGACAAAATATTGGGGCGAACAGACTTGACAGGGTAAAGACTGGCGCAAAACATACAGTATTGATTTCAGAAATCATTACAGTCTGTATCCTGACAGTGGTTTTTATTTTTGCTAAACCTATTGTTGCGGCGTTTGGATTAGGGGCGGAAGCTATAGGTTATTGTGCTGCTCATGTACGGTTTGTAGCACTTTGCTTACCTTTATTTGCATCTTACTTCCCATTATTGGGTTTATTCCAAGGTGCAGACAACGCGCTGTTTTCTACATTTGTGGCAACTAGTGCCTTGACAGTTCGTGCGGCATCTACTTATCTCTTTCAGGGGATTCCAGGCGTGGGTTATCACATGATCTGGTGGAACACGCTTTTTGGCTGGGGACTTGGTTTTGTAATTGCATGGACACATTTTCTGCGTGGAAAATGGAAAGTTCATGTCGAAGATAAAGAAATAATCATATAAGGAATATGAAGAATAAACTGAAAGAGGTGTAGAAATTGATGAAAAGTGGTGTAATAAAACAAAATAGTTTCGATAAGAATTTAAGAGATATAGAGAAAATATATGAATCCTTATCAGTTTATTATGGATATAAAAGAAACAAATTGTACAACAGCATAACGCGAATTGCAAAAATACAGAAAACGGGATGATGTTATGTTGCTCCGGCAGGATATAGATTTTTAACAGTAAAATTTTTAATGTTTTTTTAATAGAACTGTATAGGTTATCATGATACAATGTAGCTGTTAGATATTTTGACAAAATGAAATCTTATAAGGAGCAGCTACGATGGATAAGAAAGTTGATATTATAAAGGACGCTGACGGTAAAAGTATTGTAGTCATCAATGATCTACGTTTCAAGGGAAGGCGGAGTGTGAACTGGAACACTGTTGAGGATTGCCTGAAAGAATATATCGGGGAGTGTGCGGAAATTACGGAAACATCAGATGTGGTATACATAGGTGCAGATTTTCCAGACGAGTTTGCTCATTCCAAAGATACAAAGGAGTTAAGGGGAGCGAATATGTATGCGAAGGCAAATTCTTCAAGCATTATCATGGAGATGATTGAAATTGCTACGAATAAAACTTTTACAGAGAATTATGAGCAAAAGCATAATGCAGATGCAAAATTCGGATGGTACAGGTATGATACTCGATTTGCAATACCTGTTTATGATGATGCAGGCGAACTGGTTAGGTACAATGTTTTCAAGGCAAGAATACTGGTGCGCCATGCAAAAGATGGGAAAATGTATTTGTATGATATTTTAAGAACAAAAAAAGAAACGAGCAAGCCGCTTGAGCAATAGCTGTACGGTCGAAAAACTCATTTCTTTGTAATTATTATTTTAAAGGTATACAGTAGTTTTGTCAAGAGTAAAGATTTCCCCTTGACAAAATCACATTTTCCGGTAAAATAGTTCTAAAAAGAACAAAAAGGAGAACCCAATGATTCCTCTAAACCCTTGGGAACATCAAAATGCAATCAAGGCACTTTATTCAAAATGCGTTGAAGGAGTCTGCGTAAAGCATAGCATCACCCGGATGGAATTGGATATCCTTCTTTTTTTAGCCAATAATCCATGTTTTGACACCGCAACAGATATTATTGAGGTCAGATATCTGTCAAAATCTCAGGTATCATCTTCCATAAAACTTCTGGAACAGCGCGGTTATCTAAGAAAAGAGTATTTGGAATGCAACCGTAAGACCGCGCATCTTAAGATTTGCGAAGGAGCTATGGATATCATTCATGATGGACAGGCGGCGCAGGAGAAATTTGTATCAATCATGCTGGAGGGTTTTTCACAGGAGGAAGTTGACAGCATGAAAAAGCATAATGGCCATATTATGCGCAATATCAATGCTTATCTGAAAGAGGAGCAGAATAATGTTTAAATTTATCATTTGTTTTATAGCAGGAATCGGAGCCGGACTCGGAACTGGATTTGCGGGGATGAGCGCCGCCGCCGTAATAAGTCCTATGCTTATTACTTTTCTGGGGCTGCCGGCATATGAGGCAGTCGGCATAGCCTTGGCAAGCGATGTTCTCGCAAGCGCCATAAGCGCATACACTTACGGAAAAAATAAAAATCTTGATATCCGAAACGGTCTTGTAATGATGGGAACCGTTCTGTTGTTTACGATGGTGGGGAGCTTTGTGGCAAGCCGCGTTCCCAATACCACTATGGGCAGTTTCTCGGTATTTATGACTCTGCTTCTCGGAATCAAATTCATCGTAAAACCTGTTATGACCACAAAGGAATCTATGCAGGCGGTAAGCGTTAAAAAGCGCATAATCCAGTCAATAGCCAGTGGAATTGTCGTCGGGTTCATCTGCGGTTTTATTGGCGCGGGCGGCGGAATGATGATGCTTTTGCTCTTAACCAGCCTGTTAGGATATGAATTAAAGACTGCCGTCGGAACAAGCGTGTTTATCATGGCGTTTACAGCCTTTACGGGCGCCGTCAGCCATTTTGCAATTGGAGGAATGCCGGATATATGGTGTCTGGTTTTCTGTGTGGCGTCTACACTGCTCTGGGCGAGAATTGCTGCTAAATTCGCAAATAAAGCCAGCGCGGTGACATTAAACCGCGCGACTGGCGTTGTGCTTGCGGTTCTTGGAGCGGCAATTCTGGCAGTGAATTACCTGAAATAATAATATCATGAATTTATACTATAAGACCTATGGATTGTTTTTCAGGCTGAAAACAAAAGCAATACAGCAAGAATAGCAGCAGGCACTGTCACAGTATCGTATTCGCTGGGAGAACAAGCTTCAGTTGCTGTTCCGACGATTGCTCCGGTAAAAATCGGAAGCAGAGATTTCCAAAATGGGAAATGACAGTACAAAATAAAGACCGCAAGACCGCATATCAGAGAAATCAGAAACATTGCAGCAGTTCCTTCCCATGTCTTTTTTCCATCGGTAAATTTAAGCCGTACTTTATGTTTTCCAAACGGAATGCCAACAAGGGCTGCTGCGGCATCTCCTGTTCCCCACATGAGAATGGATGTGGCCGTATCATATGGTTTGCCAAAGATTCCCCAGCCTACAGCAGTAGCGGCAGCGAACATAAAGAACAGCATCAACAGACTCTTTTTAATTTCTCCGGGATTCTTCTGAACAAATAAGCTGTTATACCAGCTTTCCTTTTCAAACATGGCAAGCAGCGGATAAATAAGCACGGCAATCAGGCAGGACGTTAAAGCGGCTGCCTGCCAGCTTTCAGCCACGATAATCATAAATGTGGTACAGCCGAAAGCTACCAGATGCAAAAGTTTTCTGAACACAAACTGCGGAACTTTAGTAAAGAATCTGATTACTAAAAGGATTACTACGCAGGGGATTATATACATGATAAATTTTCCAAAGCACCGCAGTATTGCGGCAATAATAGCAATTTTCGATAATATTGGCCAATAATTTAATATCAGCATGGCTGCACCCAGCACAGTAAGCACGGCTCCTGTCACAAGTCCAACCGTTCGGTTTTTCACCCGATTGGCAAACTGTGCGGAAACAAGAGAGGCGACAGTTGCAACAACAATACATATCAGCANNACNTNCCAGCGTTCCANAATNATTGCCGGNTGGATGATNATATGGCTGANNGATGCAATNAGNGCCGTAAAAGTCATAATAAAAGTGCTTGTTCCGACAGCAGTTTTCAGTTCCATTCCNANNAANGCGGTAAAAACAACAAGCATCATCATACCGCCGCCTGTCCCTACANAACCTGTACCGAATCCAATGGTCAAACCGAAAAAAAGAGATATGGCTATGCCTTTCAAACCAAGCTTCGCACCCTTATCCACCGCATTTTCCCGTGATGTATCCGGCTTTATCAGAAAACGGATGCCGATAAAAAATGTCAGGAATAAAGTAAAGCTGCCTAATACTACATTTCCTGCAAGCCATGCTGCATAGCTGCCAACCGTACACATAGTGAGGATGCATGTTAGCATNATCCAGCCGCGTTTTAAATCAATATTTTTATGCTTTCCATATGTAATTGTTGTTACTGCTGACCCAAGAATATCTGATGCCAGAGCAATTGCAGTAGCCTGATAGGCTCCGGTTTCTCCGCTGAAACTTGGACAAAGTACAATCAGTATCGGCACCATTACTGTTGCTGCCGACAGTCCTGCAAGACCTGTNCCTATTCCTGCTCCAAGGGATGCAATAACATACCATATATATTCCATAGACTTTCTCCTCCAAATTTTACACTGAAATATGCAGATAAAAAATTTGAAAATACAATATGTGTATATTATGAATATATTTATGAAAAAGTCAACTAAAACTGACGAAAGCCATGTATTTAAAATTTTACTCTAAAAATCGAGCGACAATAGAATGATTATTCAAATTATTCAAAAAAATATAAAAAAAGATTGAGAATATTGCCATCGCAAATTATAATGAATATATAGGCAGTCTGCCATGATGATTGACTGATAAAGTCAATAAACGATTAACTGAAATCTCAAAACAGGAGGGAATTGTTTTATGAATCTGAATTTGAAACCGAAAAGTGAATGCAAATTTGATGCCGTATCTCTGGGAGAGGTTATGCTCAGACTGGATCCGGGAGAGGGAAGAATCCGCACAGCCAGGTCTTTCAAGGCATGGGAAGGCGGCGGAGAGTATAACGTAATCCGCGGTTTGAAAAAATGCTTTAAGATGGATACGGCTGTAATCACAGCATTTGCNGATAATGAAGTAGGTATGCTTATGGAGGATTTCATTAATCAGGGCGGTGTAGACACTTCTTTGATTAAGTGGATGAAAACAGACGGTATCGGACGCGTGTGCCGTAACGGTTTGAATTTTACAGAGCGCGGATTTGGTATNCGNGGTGCGGTTGGATGCTCTGANCGTGCGAATACGGCAATTTCCAAAGCTACTCCGGAAGATTTTGATTTTGATTACATATTTGGNGAGCTGGGAGCACGCTGGCTGCATACAGGCGGAATCTATGCGGCTTTATCAGAGCAGTCATGTGAGACAGTTCTTGCAGCGATTAAGGCGGCTAAGAAATACGGTACAATCGTATCTTACGATTTGAATTACCGTCCTTCCATGTGGAGTGCAATCGGCGGACAGGCAAAGGCACAGGAAGTTAATAAAGAAATTGCGAAATATGTAGATGTTATGATCGGTAACGAGGAAGATTTCACGGCCTGCCTCGGATTTGAAATCGAAGGAAACGATGAGAATCTCAAGACCCTGAATCTGGATGGTTACAAGAAGATGATTAACGAAGCTGCTAAAACATATCCTAACTTTAAGGCGGTTGCTACTACGCTTCGTCAGGTTAANACAGCTACAGTGAACGATTGGAGCGCAATCTGCTGGGCAGACGGTGAGATTTACAAGGCAAAAGATTANAATGGTCTGGAAATCATGGATCGTGTNGGCGGCGGCGATTCGTTTGCATCAGGTCTGATTTACGGATTGATGACGACAGAAGATGCAGAACTGGCAGTAAACTACGGAGCTGCTCACGGCGCATTGGCTATGACGACTCCGGGCGATACGACTATGGCAAGCAAAAAAGAAGTAGAAGCTATCATGGGCGGTGCAGGAGCNAGAGTGCAGAGGTAATTACAAGTCACGNACTTNTTCAAAATAATNCATTATTTATAATTAGAAGGGAGTATAGTNTAAAAATGAGTAATGTAACAGAAAGCATGAAAAATTCAATTATTGTACCGGTAGTCGTTATTGAAGATNCAAAAGATGCAGTTCCTACTGCAAAAGCATTGTTAGCGGGCGGTATCAACGTAATGGAAATCACACTGCGTACAGCNGCNGCNCTTGACAGNATCCGNAANGTTGCGGCGGAGTGTCCTGATATGGTAGTAGGCGTTGGCACGGTGCTCAATGTAGATCAGGCAAAAGAAGCNGTNGAAGCNGGAGCNAAATTNATCGTNTCTCCNGGTTTTGATGAAGAGATTGTAAAATGGTGTATTTCTNAGGATATCAGNGTAACGCCCGGCTGCGTTACCCCGACGGAAATAATGGCGGCACGNAANCTTGGACTTAGAATTGTAAAATTCTTCCCTGCAAACATATACGGCGGTCTGAAAGCAGTTACCAATCTGGCGGCTCCGTTTACGGATATGCAGTTCCTTCCTACAGGCGGCGTTAATACTGAAAATATAGCAGAATTTGTAGCAAATCCCGCAATTTTTGCAGTTGGCGGAAGCTGGGTATGTAAAAAATCTGATATTTCAGAAGGTAACTTCGACAAGATTACTGAGCTTTGTAAAGAGGCACGTAAGCAGGCCGGAGCNTAANTAAANNCAGNATAAAATACAAAAGAAATATAAAGAAANATAGAAATTAAAAAGGGCAGCCATAAGTCGTTTGTAGACCTATAGGCTGTCCTTTATTACCATCTGTGTATCTTTTAAGCCAGTACCTTCTTTACCGCTTCCGCAATCGCCTCATCTTTACAGTTTGCAAAGAAATACTCAGAGAAATGCTCGCCGCTCAATGCTCCTTTAACCAATTCTTTATCTAAGTTCTCAAGAATGGAAACCATATCGTTATGAGTTACCTTCTTAACCTCGTCCAGAATTTTCTTATTTCTCTGCTCAGGAACGACTCTTTCCTTCGGATAGCCGCCGCCACCCGGAGCGCAGAATAATTTTTCAAAAATATAAGTCAGGTTCAGTTCGCCGCCCCAGCCGAAATTCTCTGCAAATGGAAGAGCGATACAGTTGCCGTCGTTTACCTGAGAGAACAGGTAAGCGTCCAACGGTGATTCGATGTGTCCGCACAAAACCTGAGGGAAAGCGTTGCATGCAAGCATCGCGCCCTCACCGGTTCCGCATCCTGTGATTACATAATCAGCAGCTTTTGAATTTAATAAAACTGCGGCAAGTATACCGTTCTGCACATAAGTAAGCTGATGATCATCCTCAGCGGAATACATTCCGTAATTGAACACTTCATGTCCCATCGGCTCTACGACTGATTTCAGTGTGCTGCATATAAGCTCGTTTTTTGCAGCCTGACTGTTTTCGTTTATTAATGCAATTTTCATAGTAATGCTAAGCTCCTTTTTAATATTATAATAAATCCTTCATCGCGCAGTTATCCATATCATCAAAATCCTGATTCTCACCAACCATACCCCAGATAAAGGTATATGCCTGCGTACCGCAGCCGCAGTGAATCGACCAGCTTGGAGATATGACAGCCTGTTCGTTTCTCATGATTATGTGACGGGTTTCCGTAGGTTCGCCCATGTAGTGCATGATAATCGCATCTTCCGGCAAATCAAAATACAGATATACTTCCATACGTCTGTCATGTGTGTGGCACGGCATTGAGTTCCACACGCTGCCGGGCTCTAATCTTGTCATACCCATCTCTAACTGACAGCTTTCTACCTGACCGGGCAGAATATATTTGCAGATGGTTCTGTGGTTAGCGGATTCCTGCGAACCCAATTCTACTTTGTTGCAGTCCTTTACGATTACGACGCCCTCAGAAGGCGTACCTTCGGGCTTAATCAGAACAGTAGGACATGTCCTGTGCGCCGGAGCGCTGTTCAGATAGAATTTTGCAGGAGCAGACGGATTTACGCTCTCGAATATGATATCCTTAGAGCCCATTCCGATATACATACCTTCTTTATGCCCAACTTCATATACCTTACCGTCAATCGTGATTTTACCGGGTTCTCCGATATTGATTACGCCCAACTCACGTCTTTCACAAAAATACTGCGCACGCAGCTCATCACCCGCCGTAAGCTGCAAAGGCTTTACCGGTACAGCGGAGCCTGTTATGATACGGTCAATATGACTGTACACCAGTTTAATCTCATCCTTTTTAAATAAGTCGTCAATCAGGAATTCCTCCCTCAGACGCTCCGTAGTATAATATTTGACATCCTTAGGAGATGCCGCAGTTCTTAATTCCATTTCTTAATCCTCCATTCTTAATAAAATAAATCTCGATAATATACATCTATAATAATACATCCGCCTGTAAAACTCATCATTTTCAAAACCGAGTTGGACAATATAGACAAGTCCATAAGCAGGTACTGTGAAGCCGCCGGTCCTTAGGCTGCGTTTTTTACAGCCTTAGTACCGCTGCGGCTGAGCGTAGCGCAAGCGTGCCTGCGTTGGATTGACTATATTGTACAACGACCGTCTTGAAAAGCTTGTTACAAAGTCACATCCAACTTAAACCCAAAGTACCTAACCGCATTATTATAGCAGATGCCTTTTACTATCTCCTCAAGCGTCTCATAATCATCAGGATACTCCCCATTCTCTACCCATGTACCAAGCAGATTGCAAAGAATCCTACGGAAATAATCATGCCTTGTATAAGAGAGGAAGCTTCTTGAATCGGTCAGCATTCCCACGAAACCGGACAGATTTCCGAGGTTTGCAAGGGAAATCATCTGATCCTGCATGCCTGTCTTGTGGTCATTAAACCACCATGCTGAGCCCTGCTGGATTTTGGCAACAGCGGTTGAATCTTGGAAACAGCCGAGGATAGTGCCGATTGCCTGATTGTCGTTGGGGTTCAGGCTGTATATGATTGTCTTGGGAAGCTCATCTGTTGAAATAAGCGCATTCAGATAATCCGCCATTTCAGAAGAAGGAGCGTAGTTGTTAATGCAGTCATATCCGGTATCGGGTCCCAATTCCTTGAAACGAAGCGTATTATTGTCACGCTTGCAGCCATAGTGGAGCTGCATTACCCAGCATCGTTTAGCATATTCTTTTCCGACGAAAAGCATGAATGCTGTCTTGAATTTCAGTTCCTCTTCGCGTGTCACGTCATTTCCTGCCAGACGTTTTGCAAAAATGGCTTCGATTTCTTCCGCTGTGGAGGGGGCGTACATTACATACTCAAGCGCATGGTCGGAAACGGAGCAGCCCATGGAAGCAAAGAAGTCCATACGTACCGACAGAGCCTTGCACACATCGGCAAATGTATTTATTTTAACGCCTGATACATCGGACAGCTGTGCCAGATACTCCGTATATGTAGGTTTTTCGATATTCATAGCCTTGTCAGGACGCCATGCCGGAAGTACCTGTACATCAAATGAGTCGTCAGCGGCAATTTTCTTATGCCATTCCAGAGAATCCACAGGGTCATCAGTGGTGCAGATTAAAGTAACGTTTGACTGCTTGATAATGTTGCGGACCGACATTGAAGGTTCAGCCAGCTTTTTATTACAGATTTCCCACACTTCTTCAGCGGTCTTTTTATTCAATACGCCGTTGTAACCGAAGTATTTCTGCAGCTCCAGATGTGACCAGTGGAAAAGCGGATTACCGATAGCTTTTCCGAGACATTCTGCCCATTTTAAGAATTTTTCCTTATCGGTAGAGCCTCCTGTTATGTAGTATTCATCAACTCCGCAGGAACGCATAAAGCGCCATTTATAATGGTCGCCGCCCAGCCATACCTGAGTTATGTTCTCAAACTGGCGGTCCTCCCAGATTTCCTGTGGATTGATATGGCAGTGATAGTCCAGAATAGGAGTATCTGCCGCAAAATCAAAATACAGCTTCTGCGCCGCGTCATTAGAGAGTAAAAAGTTTTTGTCCATGAATTGTTTCATTTTGTTCCCTCTTTTCTTTTTATTTTAATTTTTAATATTCATTGGAATAAACAATTGCAAAACTTTCTATTTCCAAAATGCAGCGCAAGCGTGCCTGCGTTGATTTGTATATATTGTACAACGGACGGTTCGAGAAAGTGAGTTTCGCAATTGGCTATAGTCATTGTTTTTGTTTATTTTTCCTAAGTTCGTGACTCGCAATATGCCTATAAATACTTAATAATATGATACATTATGCAGTCAAATAAAGCAATATAAAAACTTCGGTAAAACTTCTAAATTCAGCCTTGACTAAGTTGTATATAATGTGTAAAAATATTAAGTGGAAATACTTTCATTTGAAAAAAATGCACAAAACTTTTGGCAAATAACGGAATGACCCATAAATATAAAAAAGCTTAGAAAAATGCAATGATATCAAAATATATATGGAAGGAGATTTTGCAGATATGGAGCTTTTAAGCAAACAGAAAACAGGGAAAGTAGAAAGACCCGTAAAGGTTCTGCAGTTTGGAGAAGGGAACTTTCTACGCGCATTTGTCGATTATATGATCGACATTGCTAATGAGAAGGGTGATTTTAACGGAGACATAGTTCTGGTTAAGCCGATTGAATTCGGAAACCTGAAAATGTTTCACGAGCAGGAATGCCAGTACACGGTACAGCTTCGTGGAATTTCTGACGGCGAAGCAAAGAAGATTAACCGTGTGATTACAAGCGTGACCGATGCGGTAGATGCTTATGAAGAATACGAAAAATATGCAGGCTATGCGAAGCTTGATTCACTGCGTTTCATAGTATCCAACACAACGGAAGCGGGTATCGTCTATGATGACACGGATAAAATCGAATTGAATCCGCCTAAGACATATCCCGGAAAACTGACGAAGTTCTTATATGAAAGATACAAACATTTCGACGGAGCACAGGACAAGGGACTGGTAATGCTTCCGGTAGAATTGATTGACGATAACGGAATACATCTTAAAGAATGCGTATTAAAGCTTGCTAAACTTTGGAATCTGGAAGACGGATTCACAGACTGGCTGAATAATGCATGTGTATTTACTTCTACATTGGTAGACAGAATCGTTACCGGATATCCGAGGGATGAGGCTGAGGAGCTTTGCAAAGAATTCGGTTATCAGGACAACCTGATTGTTACAGGTGAGCCGTTTGCACTCTGGGTAATCGAGAGTTCCAAGGATTTNAGCGATGAGCTTCCGNTNCCGAAGGTAGGACTTCCTGTTATCTTTACGGATAATCAGAAACCGTATAAGCAGAGAAAAGTACGTATCTTAAACGGTGCGCATACTTCTTTCGTNCTTGCTTCCTATCTGTGCGGAAACGATATTGTATTGGAGTCCATGAATGACGAACTGATTCTGAAATTTATCAAAGCGACGATTTTTGATGAAGTTATTCCTACATTGACGCTGCCTAAGCAGGAGTTAGAGGACTTTGCGGAAGCAGTGCTTACAAGATTCAACAATCCGTATGTAAAGCACGCTCATTTGTCAATTTCACTGAATTCCGTATCCAAGTGGAGAGCAAGATGTATGCCCAGCTTCCTTGAGTATATTGAGAAGGAAGAAAAACTTCCGGAGCATCTGACATTCTCACTTGCAGCGCTGATGGCGTTCTATACCGGAACTGAAATAAGGGATAAGGCGTTAATCGGACACCGCGACGGTCAGGAATATAATATTATGGATGATGCGGCAGTACTGGAATTTTTCGCAGCTAACAGCAGCAAAGAACCTGCTGAATTCGTACATGCGGTACTTAGCAACACCGATTTCTGGGGTCAGGATTTAAGCGCACTTTCAGGAGTTGAGGATGCGATTACATCTTATCTGACAGACATTCGCAGCATCGGAATGCGTAAGACCATGGAGAAAATCTTTGGATAGGACATAATTCGGAGTTTGTATGTAATTCAGGGTATCCATAATTTAGAACGGCTATAAGTTTACGCAGGTAAAGAAGGGAGCAAAGTTTTAATAATGAAGGACTTTATTAAGATTCACGAAAGCGACAATGTAATAGTTGCAATTAAGGAAATCGCCGCGGGTGAGACCGTGAATGCAGGAGATAAGCAGGTGACGGCTAAGGAAACGATTCCTGCGGGACATAAGATGGCGCTTTGCAATATAGCGCAGGGCGGGGAAGTTATCAAGTATGGCTTCCGTATCGGAAATGCAAAAGAAGACATTGAAGCCGGAGCGTGGATACATACTCACAACTTAGGGACCGCTCTCGGAGACCTGTTGGAATACAGTTACGAGCCGGTGGAAATAAAAGAGAACACTTCGCCTGACGCTACATTTATGGGCTTTGTCCGTCCGGACGGACAGGTGGGAGTACGTAATGAAGTATGGATTATTCCGACCGTAGGCTGTGTGAACAATATCGCTACAGCGCTTGCAAAGTCTGCGTGTGAACGTGTAAAGGGCACGGTAGAAGAGGTAATTGCTTTTCCGCATCCATATGGATGTTCACAGATGGGTGACGATCAGGAGCATACCAGAGCGATTCTGGCTGATTTGATCAAGCATCCGAATGCAGGCGGTGTATTGGTACTCGGCTTGGGTTGTGAAAATAGTAATATCGACGTACTTAAACCATATATAGGCGATGTAGATCCCAACAGGGTGAAGTTTTTAGTTTGTCAGGAAACGGAAGACGAGATGGAGACGGGCGCTAAATTGCTGGATGAGCTGATTTCATATGCTTCATCATTTGAGCGTGAGCCGGTCAGCGTATCCAAGCTTATCGTAGGCATGAAGTGCGGCGGCAGCGACGGATTTTCCGGAATTACGGCGAATCCTCTGGTTGGAAGGTTCTCTGATCTGCTGATAAGTAAAAACGGAACAACGATTCTGACAGAGGTGCCCGAAATGTTCGGTGCGGAGACTTTGCTCATGAACCGCTGTGAAAATAAGGAATTGTTTGATGAGACTGTGAAGCTGATTAATGACTTCAAACAGTATTTTAAGAGTAATAATCAGACGATTTATGAAAATCCTTCACCGGGAAATAAAAAAGGCGGAATTTCCACACTTGAGGATAAATCGCTTGGCTGTACGCAGAAGTCAGGAAGCGCACCGGTAAAGGGTGTACTGGCNTACGGACAGCGTGTGGAAAAGGCAGGGTTGAATCTTCTCAGTGCNCCGGGCAATGATTTGGTGGCATCTACGGCTCTGGCGGCAAGCGGTGCGCATATAGTACTGTTCACTACAGGACGCGGAACTCCTTTTGCATCACCGGTNCCAACGGTCAAGATATCAAGTAATAGTGCTTTAGCCGGTAAAAAGAAGAACTGGATTGATTTCAATGCCGGCGTTCTGGTAGAGGATAAGGATATCGACGAAACTGCCAAGGAGCTTTTTGATTATGTAATTGCTGTAGCTTCAGGGAAAAAGGTATGCAGTGAAGAGGCAGGTTTCCACGATATGGCTATATTTAAGCAGGGTGTTACACTATAAAAATAAACCATTGGNCAACATGAACAAAAACGGTTCTCGTTGCTGAAGCAGAATCGAACCTTATTTTGTTCATGCTGCCTAAATACTTTTCATTATTAAAGGAGGAAAAAGAAATGGCTATTTTGAACAAATTNTCATTGGAAGGCAAGGTAGCGCTTGTAACAGGCGCATCATACGGAATCGGATTCGCNATTGCAACTGCATATGCAGAGGCAGGAGCAACCATTGTTTTCAATGATATTAAGCAGGAGCTTGTAGACAAGGGTCTGGCTGCTTACGAAGAGAAAGGCATCAAAGCNCATGGNTATGTATGCGATGTAACAAATGAAGATCAGGTAAANGAGCTTGTTGCAAANGTTGANAANGAAGTNGGAGTTATTGATATTCTGGTAAACAACGCAGGTATCATCAAGAGAATTCCTATGTGTGAGATGACGGCAGCTGAATTCAGACAGGTAATCGATATTGATTTGAACGGACCGTTCATCGTNTCCAAGGCAGTTATTCCGTCCATGATTAAAAAAGGACACGGAAAGATTATAAACATCTGCTCTATGATGAGTGAGCTTGGTCGTGAGACCGTATCCGCATATGCGGCTGCAAAGGGCGGTTTGAAGATGCTTACAAGAAATATTGCTTCTGAGTATGGTGAGTTTAATATCCAGTGTAACGGTATCGGTCCCGGATATATAGCTACGCCTCAGACAGCTCCGCTGCGTGAGATTCAGCCTGATGGTTCAAGACATCCGTTTGANCAGTTCATTATCGCTAAGACTCCTGCTGCAAGATGGGGAGATACTTCTGACCTTCAGGGACCGGCAGTATTCCTTGCATCAGATGCTTCCGATTTCGTAAACGGACACGTTCTCTATGTAGACGGTGGTATTCTCGCTTATATCGGAAAACAGCCTGAATAATAAATTTTTCAGACTGTGAAAGAAATATGATATCAAAATATTAATTTCAAAGGTGGCAGCATAATGTTTGCTGCCACCTTTTTAAGCCATGATTCCGGTGAAGCCGGATTATATCAGGAAAGGAAATTGTGCATGGAGGGAATGAATATTCGACTGATTATGAAAACGGCGCGCAGTGCGACNGTTGAACTTAATGATGGCGGAGTATATAAAACTGTAGAAACCTATCGTTTATTTTTGAATCACACGGAATATAAATTGACCGACACAGTCATTACAAGCATATTTGATTTAAAACCGGATACGGAGTATGTGCTTGANGTGCAGAATAAAGAAAGTAAAGTCGTAGGAAGNCTTTCTTTTAAGACAGATGAAGAATTTGTAACGATAAATGTNAAGGAACTNGGTGCAGCCGGTGATGGTGTATCGGATGANACAGGATTNATNCAGGCTGCAATTATGGCATGCCCGCCTAAGAGCCGTGTGCTTATTCCGAAAGGAAAGTACAGTATTACCAGCATCTTTCTNAAGAGCGGTATAAATCTGGAAATAGCAAAGGNCGCGGAGCTGCTTGCGCAGACCGANAGAAANCGATTCGTAAAGTTTCCGGGCATGATTGAGAGCTATGATGAAAAGGACGAATACAATCTCGGAACATGGGAAGGTAATCCGCTGCCTATGTTTGCGGGAATTATTACCGGAATCGGAGTATCTGATGTAAAGGTATACGGTGAAGGTACTATAAACGGTTGTGCCAGCCATGATAACTGGTGGCATAATGAAAAAGTCATGGTAGGCGCTTTCAGACCGAGNATGCTGTTTTTGAACCGCTGTGAGCGGATACAGGTACAGGGGCTGACAATCTGCAACAGTCCCGCATGGAATATTCANCCATATTTCAGCAATGACCTTATATTCAGTAATCTTAATATACAGAATCCGCAGAAGTCGCCGAATACTGACGGATTGGACCCTGAATCCTGCAAAAATGTGGAGATTCTGGGNGTGCATTTCTCGTTAGGTGATGATTGTATNGCAGTTAAATCAGGTAAAGTATATATGGGTAAGAAGTACAAAACTCCTTCCGAAAATATACATGTATATCAATGCCTGATGGAGAACGGNCACGGTGCGGTTACTGTCGGAAGTGAGATTGGCGCGGGCGTGCGCAGTATGGTTGTGGAAAAGTGCAGATTTTCACATACTGACCGTGGACTGCGTATTAAAACGAGACGTGGACGCGGAAAAGACTCTATTCTGGATGAAATAGTATTCAAAGATATAGAGATGGATCATGTTATGACTCCGTTTACAGCCAATGCTTTCTACTTCTGCGACCCGGATGGAAGAACCGAGTATGTACAGTCAAGAGATGTGTATCCTATAAGTGACGAGACACCGGAAATGAGACGCTTTTTATTTGAAAATATCCATGCGGTCAATTGTCATGTAGCCGCTGCATTTTTTGAAGGACTTCCGGAACAGAAGATAGAGAAGATTGAAATGCGGAACTGTTCGATTTCTTTTGCAGACGAAGCGAAGACAGATGTACCGATTATGTCAAACGGAGTGGATGCATGTTCTAAAAAAGGTATACATGCCACAAATGTTAAACAGCTGATTCTGGATAATGTAGTGATAGAAGGAAATGTCGGGGAACCTATTGAGCTAGAGGGCGTAGATGAAGTAGTAAGAAGCTGACGCGGTGCGGACAGTGATTGAATAAGTTCGTGACTAGCGATAATAGTTTCGCAATTGGCTATTGAATCATATTTATGAAGGGGGTATGAGCCATGCAGTTGGGAATACGTTTACATGATATAAAAAAGGCGCCGCTGGAAGAGCGGCTGCAGATAGCAAAAGAGCAGGGATTCAAATGCGGACATCTGGCACTTTCAAAGGTGATTTCAGAATATTCAACGGCGGATGCAGCATTGACGCCGGGATATGCATGTTACCTGAAGCGTATATTTCATGAAACACAGCTTGACGTTGCAGTACTTGGCTGCTATCTGAATCTGGCGAATCCAAATGAAGAAAGTCTAAAGAAGATACAGAAGCGATATATGACACATATACGGTTCGCTTCCTTGTTGGGCGCAGGCGTGGTAGGCACTGAAACCGGAGCGGTCAATGAGGCTTATAAATATGAAGAACGTAATCATTCAGATGAAGCTTTGCAGATTTTTATAAAGAATCTGAGACCGGTAGTAGAGTATGCAGAGAAGATGGGAGTGATTTTTGCAATCGAACCCGTATTTAAGCATATTGTGTGCAATCCTAAACGTGCCAGACAGGTACTTGATGAAATAAATTCTCCCAATCTTCAGATTATTTTCGATCCGGTCAATCTGTTGGATATCAGTAACTATCAGGACAGAGAGCGGATTATCCACGAGGCTATAGACTTGCTTGGTCAGGATATTGCGATGGTACATATCAAGGATTTCAGGGTTGAAGACGGTAAACTGGACTCTGTGGCAGCAGGTACGGGCGAGATGGATTATAGTGAGATTATACGCTTTATTAAGAGTGAAAAGCCATATGTGCATGTGACTCTGGAGAATACGGTTCCGGAGAATGCGGTTGAAGCAAGGAAGTATATTCAGGGGTTGTGGGATGAATGCAAGGTTGACTGAATGAGTCAAACTTTTCTAAGCATGTAAAAATAAATGAACATGGATGGAGGGTTAACATGGACAGGATAGAAAAATATATTGATGAACTGATGGAGAAAAGTACGCCGGATCGTCCGATTTGGAATATTGAGAAGATTTTACAGGGAAAGAAGTCTACGTGGAACTACATTGACGGCTGCATGATTAAGGCGATTCTGGAAATGTATGCCATTACGGGAGACAATAAGTATTTTAAATTTGCGGATGATTTTATAGACCATAAGGTGTTTGAGGACGGAACGATTGACGGTTATGATGTAAAAGAGCTCAACATTGATAATGTCAATGCCGGCAAGACACTGTTCGAGCTGTATGACCTGACCGGAAAGGAAAAATACCGCAAAGCGATTGATTTAATTTACAGCCAGATAGAGCAGATGCCACGTACTAAGGAAGGCAATTTCTGGCATAAGAATATTTATCCTAATCAGGTATGGTTGGATGGCCTGTATATGTGTCAGCCGTTTTATATGGAATACGAGACGCGCTTCAATGATAAGAAACATTATGATGATATCTTTAATCAGTTTGCACAGGTTGTAAAGAATATGCGTGACCCCAAAACCGGACTGTACTATCATGCTTATGATTCATCAAGGGAGATGTTCTGGTGCGATAAGGTGACCGGTCTTAGCCAGAATTTCTGGCTGCGTGCGCTTGGATGGTATTCCATGGCGTTGCTGGATACCTTGGATAAGGCGGATGCTTCCTGCGGTGAACCATATGAAAATATGAAAAAGGTTTTCGTGGAGCTCATGGATGCAATGCTGCGCTATCAGGATGAGAGCGGTATGTGGTATCAGGTGGTAAATGTAGGCGGCATGGAAAAGAATTATCTGGAGACAAGCGGAAGCTCGATTATGGCATATGCTCTGCTCAAGGGAGTCCGTCTGGGATTCCTGCCTGAGAGTTATCGTGAATACGGAAAGAAAGCTTTCGAGGGAATCTGTGATAAATACCTGTCAACGGATGAAGACGGCAGCCTTCATCTTGACGGAATATGTCTGGTAGCAGGACTCGGCGGTAAAGACATGCGTCCGGGTACATTTGATTACTATATGTCAGAGCCTGTAGTAAAAGATGATGCCAAAGGCGTTGGACCGTTCCTGTTGGCTTATACGGAAATGTTGCGGCTGAAATGATGGTTGGCGTATGATAGTTGGAATATGATAGTTGTAATATGAAAGAATGAATGGAAGGGGCTTGTCGTGATAATGGCGACAGGCCCCATGTTAGTTCCATCATGAGAGCTTGGACTATCTCTTTTCCAGCATCACATCACAGTAACATTCGGGAGTGGGCGGTTCAATGTTCCCTGTCTTCTGCGCAAAGGAGAGCAAAACGTAACATAGTCCAAAATAAAGATTTCTGCTCTGGCGGTCTGCGTCTGCCTGTAAGTGTTTTGGAAACAGCTTTTTATAACCCGCAATAAAGGAAGCGGTAAGTTCGTTATATTCATCACGTAGTGGGGACAGATATTTTTCCACTAGGGCATCAAAAGCGGTTTTCTGCTCCGCAGTAAATGCAGGAATAGTAACGAAGAGTTCTCCATTCTCACGGCGGATAACATATTCGGATTGAATTGTTAGGGCCGCCGCGTCAACATCATCTGAAGAACCGGTAAGTAAAATGTCTTCACATGCGTTGATATAGTTGTCATACATGATTTCTCGCGAAGGTATACCATCAATTCCTACGTATACAGTGTGTGTATAATGTCCTTTGGTCATGTTGTTTCCACAGCG
>JAAUZS010000105.1 GCA_014804495.1 Lachnospiraceae bacterium | reverse complement strand
CAAAGAACTGGTTAAAGAATATGAGAACTATAATAGCAAAATAGTTGCAAATCACAAAAACAGCGCAGATTTATACAGTGAAGCAATGGCTGATATTCCTGCACCAAATGCAACAGGAGTGAGCGCAGATGTACGGCAGTCGCAGGAGCGGCAAAAAGCGTATCAGCAGATTGGCAGGGTAAAGCATATGGAGCAGGATGAAAAAGCGTTAAAAGAGGATTATCAGGCACTCTTTGATAAATTGATGAATAAAGAGGACAGCGCCAAAAATATTTTTGACAGTTTGCAGAATCTTATGGTAAATTTTGCAGCCGGAGGCAACAAGAATAATACAGTGCTTAGTTTATTAAATTCCAATAATGCGTTAAGCATTAACAATATGTTCAAGTATTGGTCGGCAATGTTGTAATTGTTGTTTTTGCATAGGCATCTGAGTTATAGGCTCGGGTGCTTTTACACTCCATATAAAATTTACAAAAAAAGATTGCATAACTGACGGTAAGACCGTTAAATAAAATTAAGGTAGTATGTGTGCTTAAAAATAATCCATACTAATAAAGGAGGTGTTTATATGGCAACTTCAAGCATTACTAAGAATTTTGTTATATCAGGTCAAAAGCAGGTGGAAAAGTTTGCTGATGCGATTGAAGCATCTGCCAACGACAGGACACCTCGCGTTCCAATTAATATGACTTATCTGCAAGGAACAGATGAAATAATAAAATTCATGGAGAAAAGGTTGTTACATATACTTTGATTATAATTTATTAGTGCCGCGATGACAGAAATCTAAGGAGGATAAGATTATGACAATTTCAGGAATTAGAAACAGTTACAACTTATTTGAAGAAGCGGCAAATTATGTGCAGGGAAAAACAACTGTTAGGGAAGCAATCTCAATGCCGGAGGAGCAGTCGGTAAATTTATCTATTTCAGAAGAAGGGTTAAGGGCGTTACAAGAGAGAGTAAACGAATTAAAACCTGAGTCAGATGATATCGATTTCGATAAACTGCATCCGGTAGAAACAAACGAGGTTGAATTTGAACATTACATGGCAATGATGCATTTGAGTAGTTTGACTTTGGGAGAAGGAGGAAACTATGATGTTGTTGATGTAATGAACTCTATCATGGAAACTTATGAAACTCTATATAATCAGATTGTAGAGGAACATAAATATGGAGACCGTCAGGTTTCATATAATATTTCGGGAGACAGATCATTAACTCTTGAGGAGGATTTAGCGGGACTGGATAAAGCGTTTGAAAGGCGGCTGGATGACTTAGTGGGGTATATTACATGCAAGCAAACAAATAAAGCATTTGCGAATCAGGGCATTGATGAATGGCTTTATCGTAGAATATATGGCACGACAGATTTTCAAAGCACGCAAAGAAAAATCGAAGCAGCAAAACATGATGATTATAATTATATGGATGATGAATACATTGATACAGCTGTCGCTATGATGAAATTGGCTCGCGAGAACCTTTTGGCATTATTTGATAGTAGAAACTACAAAGAGGGTGCAGCAAAAGGTATAATTTCAGATATTATGAATAAAAATGCTGATTTTATGACAAAAACTAACAAGTTGTTTTCTAAGGATTAATATGAGGAAAATCCGGTAGGGTAAAGTCCTCTTGAATTAAACTGCGGTTTGATTCAAGGGGATATTTGTGGAGGCTGTAAAGCTTCTGGATGAATAAAAAGTAACCCGCTCACATCAAAAAATCTCCATTTTACAACATNGTNCCNNANTTTCACTAAGCTATTTACTAAAAATAACCGATAACCATAATATAGAAGTCTCAAGTTATGCCTTTATAGCAGCAAAACGGATTTTGCTGTGGGCTAATAAATCATATACAGGGAGGTATTACTATGTCAGTACAATTAATGAGAAGCGGCGCTTTTGGTCAAGGAAACAGTAATCTTGAAAAAATACAGGCGCGCAGGGAAGCAAGGCAGGGTAAAAATAACAGCAGTCAGCCCAAACATAACGGCACAATTAATATGAGTGAACTGGGCAACAGAACGGATTCACTTCTGATGCGTAAACAGCTTGCAAAGAAGCGTGCAATGAAGGTAGTCAGCGACGCATGGGCAGGAGATAAGAAGATAGATTCGGACTTAGAGGACAGAAGGACACATATTCAGGAATTGAGAACAGAAATGTTAGCAAATGCTGATGAGATTTCGGATTATAAGGCGCGTAAAGAAGCGCTTAAAGAGGAATATGGAATAACAGACGACAGCCAGGAACAAAAGGATTTGGAGCTGTTGGAGAGGCAGATGTATCCTAATAAGGATNCATATACTCCGTTTACCGAAGAAGAGAGGGCGCGGCTTAAGGAACTTGAGGGACAGCCNCTCACCGAATATCAGCAACGTGCATTAGAGNTGGACGCTGTAATTGATGACAGACAGAGTAAAGTTGACAAAGCCGAAAATGAAATGATTGCTGAAAATGCCGCCATCCGTTCTACGCGGATAGAGCGTCTTAAATATCATGGAATGGTAGATGCACAGAAAGAAGCGGATGAAATAAATGCAGCNGCCAGCAAGGAAGCCATTGGCATGTTGATTGGCGAAGCTAAGGATCATGTTGANGAGACTCTTGAAGAGCAGCAGGAAGAAGCGAAAAAGAAGGCGGAAGAGAAAGAAGAGCAGGAAGAAAAACTCGAAGAGCAGAGGGAAGAAAAGGAAGAATTTCAGGAGCAGCTTGAACTTAAGCGCGAAGAAACTAAAGACGCGGAAGAATCCAGGGTAGAGCAGCGCAAGAATGCCAGAGAACAGGAAGATTTGCTGGAAGCTGCGGAGGCAAATTACACNGGCGCTGAATCGCTTCCGTCACAGATAAANGCGGAAATCAAAGATATGCTGCAGAAAATGAANCTTCTGGACGAAGATTTAAAGGGTGCNAAGGTNGACGATACNATATAGTGAAGATTTTGNTTTNAGTATANGATNAGAAATAGNAANCCGGNTGTGAANNTTCANANCCGGNTTGNNANNNTCACCNTTACAGACAAAATATTNCCATCCATTTCTGCNCTGATACNTCCACCCATAGCTTCTATGAGCTGCTTGCATATATAAAGTCCGATACCGCTTCCCTTATTTCTTGATTTATCNTGTGTATAAAATNTGTCAAATATGTGCTCGNNATCGACATAAGANTTAACAGGATTAGACACTGTTATTAATACATTCTCATTTTCCTGACAGACACGAAAAGTTATATCTTTGCTTGTGTACTTCACNCCGTTTGAAATCAGGTTTTGAANTACCCTGTTCAGCATATTTGGGTCGGCNGANNCNATAACTGCTTTATCAGAATCTTCAAAATGTGGANTGATGCCNTTTTCCTCGAATATAGGGTGGTTNGCAAGTATTTGCTCACAAATCATTCCTGCNACATCTANNCTTTCTAANTTTGGANNNCANCCNTGNGANTCAATTANCGATANCTCGAAAAAGTCATTAATCANNGNNTTNCAATANCGTGTNCGNTCCAAACAGATNTTTANGATTTCTCTGATNTGTNCATCNTCACATTCTTTNTCTGCCAGCTGNAGATAGCCTATTACAGCGGTNAGNGGNGTTTTCATATCATGNGATATGTCNGCTATGGAAGATTTCAANGCCGCAGANNAGGCATTNCTTTTGATGATTATCTGCTGCATNCGTTCAAGCAGNTCNTTGATTTCCTGTGCNACAGNTTCNANGTCATGATCTACAAAGTCAACGGTCACAAGNCGGGTCTGTTCNCTGCTNAGCTGTNTGGANATAGATTTTAACTGTTTCTTTANCNCANAATGTTTTACCGCCAANATTGCGACAGCGGCAGAAAGTATTAAGATAAACATATATTCCATCGCTGTCAGCCTCCTGTCCTATTTTATTTCCGCTTTCATGAATGTAAATGCGGATAGCGTCAAAAATACCACCATGGTAACTAATGCGCTGATTCCTGAAAATACTAAATTTTTTGCGTTATTATCCAGTACAAAACAAAAGCAGGAAAGAGTAAAAATCTTGCTGCGTGTAAAGTTACGCAGGATATTACAGCATATAGCAGCGCATATGGCGGACAATGCAATGGATTCTGACATTTTCTTTGTCGTAAAAGAAATCAGAACTACGCCGCTTATAATTGCCGTCAATTGTATCAATACGGTCAGCAGCCATACAGCATTTTCCTGGCTGAGCACACTGGCATCAAATCCCCGAACTATGGAAAATGCGAGTACAGTGGATATAATATATGTGGAATGGAGCAGCGTCGCCAAAATACATGCCGCTATCATTTTAGAAAGCAGAACATTAAAGCGACTATAGCCCAGCTTTATTTCATTGCAGATAGTGCGATTGGAGAACCCCTTTCCTATAAATAACGCAGCAACGATCGCNATTATAAATACAAAAGAGGTATCACAGACTGTATTGGAAAATGCGGCTGCCGTATTTTTAGTATTGGTAAAAAATTTATTACCGAGTTTATAACCATACATATATCCAACAATAAACATGAAAATTAAAGCTATATAACCGAGTTGAAATTTCTTCAGTTTGTATAGTTCAACTTTTAGCAAATTAATCATCGCGCTTACCTCCTGTTATGGAAAGAAAATATTCTTCAAGGGTTTGTCCGCATACGGACAGTTCGCTGACTGCAATTTCATTCCGAATCAAAACCTGAGAAATCTGCTGTGGTTTTTCTGTAAATGCGTATATGTGCAAAGTACGGTCGTTAATCACTTTATAATCAAAAATATTCAATTCCTTTTCGATGACCGTTACACACTCCGGCAGATTGTCTGTGCAAATCTTAACGTAGTTCTCACATTTCGCTTCCAGTTCTCTATGAGAAAGGCTGTCTATAATTTTACCCCTGTGGATTATGATATAATCCGTTGCCAATAGGTACAGTTCACTCAGAATGTGACTTGAAATAAGCATTGTAATTCCATGTTCCTCATTTAGCTTTTTCAAAAGCACACGAAGCGCAGAAATATTTTTCGGGTCAAGTCCGTTGACAGGTTCATCAAGGATTAACAGCTCCGGCTTTCCGATAAGCGCCAGCGCAATGCTCAGCCGCTGTTTCATACCCATGGAAAACTCTTTTACTTTCTTATTCCTTACGTTATATAAATCTAACAGTTTCAACAGTTCATCACATATAGATTTGTCAGGATTTCCCAGCAATACCCGCTGTAATTCAAGATTGCGATATGCTGAAAACTCCGGATATAGAGCCGGTTCCTCTATAGTGCTTCCGATATTCTTACGAAGAGTCTGAATGTCCCCATGTTTTGTCTTTCCGAAAATGGAATAAGTACCCGATGTTGGAAAAGAAAGCCCTGTGAGTATACGCATGAGCGTTGTTTTGCCCGCGCCGTTTTCACCAATAAAGCCGTAAATATGCCCTGTTTTTAAATTGATGGAAATGTCGTCCAAAGCCTTAAAATGGCGATAAGACTTAGAAATATGGTTTGTTTGTAATATTACATCTTCCATGATAATCCCCCATTCCTATTTGTCACTGAAATATTTGTTTTTCACAGTATCATCTCCGGTATTATATTATAGGGTAATATTAAGAAGATTCTTCATAAATATTAAAGAAAATCTAAAGACGCACGGTTATCATTTGATGAGCCGATATCCCATGCCGTATACTGTTTCGATATACTTTTTGTCTGTATGCTCGGCAATTTTCTTACGAAGATTACTGATATGAACATTCATTGTGTTATCTTCCTGTAGATAGTCCTCGCCCATTATAATTTCATAAAGTGTGCGCTTTGAAAAGATCTTAGCGGGATTTTTCATCAGCAGCTCCAATATGGCATATTCTGTAGCGGTACATACCAGTTCTTCATTATTTATAAAAACGCGCTTGGAATCCGTCTTTATAACAATTTCACGAAAAGCAATCTCATTGGTTTCCTGCTGTGCAGTTCTACGAAGTACTGCCTGAATCCGTAAAAGTACTTCGTCAATATCAAAGGGCTTGGTTATATAGTCGTCTGCTCCAAGCCGAAGGAGTTCTATTCTGTTTTGAGTTTCGCCTTTGGCAGACAATACAATAATGGGAGTCATATTGATACGGCGTAATTCTTTGATAATATCCTCACCGGACTTCTCCGGCAGCATTAAATCTAACAGAATAAGGCTGTAATCTTCATTCATGCACATAGTAAGCCCGTCGGTGCCATTATATGCACTGTCGGCGGCATATCCGCTTTTTTCAATAATGCTTCGCAGCAGACTGTTGATTGTCATATCATCTTCGATAATTAAAATTCTGTTCATTTTTTTTCCATACTCCTGCCAGATATTGATAGCGTCAGACAATATTATAATGGGGTCAATAAAATAATACAATAACTCATTTACGATCACACGGAAATTCATGGTGCATTCCCATGGAAACCTTAGAAATTTATTGCATTAAGTGCGATAAGGTAATAAAATAGAAAGAAAATGGGCTCATGCAGCACAGGAGAACTAAATGTCTGAAAAATTTTTTGCTGATAAAATAAAGGTAGGAAGTCATTACATAGGAGAGGGATGCCCCATGTATATGATTGCGGAGATGTCCGCCAATCATGCGGGGAGTCTTGCCAGAGCAAAAGAGATTATCCACGCGGCGAAGGAGAGTGGGGCGGACTGTATCAAGATACAGACATACACACCGGACACGCTGACAATAGATTGCAATAATAAGTATTTTAATGTAGGAAACGGCACATGGGAAGGAGAAAATCTCTACCGGCTCTATGGGAAGGGGTATATGCCATGGGAGTGGCAGCCGGAGTTGAAGGAGGAGGCAGAGCGTGTGGGAATCGATTTCCTGTCTACGCCCTTTGACGTGACCTCTGTGGATTTTCTGGAGGAATTGGGACTTGATTTTTATAAAATTGCTTCCTTTGAAATGGTGGATTTGCCTTTGGTGGAATATATTGCTTCTAAGGGTAAGCCGGTTATTCTGTCCACGGGTATGGGCAGTCTGGAGGAAATCCGGGAGGCAGTGGAGGTTGTAAAAAAGGCGGGAAACCGACAGCTTGCGTTGCTTCGCTGTTCCAGCGCCTATCCGGCGGAGCCGAAGGAGATGAATTTAAAAACCATTCAGGACATGAAAAAACGTTTTTCCATGCCAATCGGTCTTTCAGATCATTCTATGGGGCATATGAGCGCTGTGACTGCGGTGGCTTTGGGGGCACAGATTATTGAGAAACATTTTTGCATCAGCCGTGAAATAGAGAATCCGGATGCATCCTTTTCCATGACTCCGGAGGAGTACCGCGCTATGGTAGACGAGGTACGCAGCGTGGAAGCTGCCATAGGTGAGCCGGTTTACGGCATCAGTAAAAGCGAGGAGCCCAGCATGGTTTTCCGGCGTTCTATCTTCGCAGTGAAGGATATCGTTAAAGGAGAGGCCATTACAGAGGAGAATACCCGCATTATCCGCCCTGGTTACGGACTGAAGCCAAAGTATTACAGGGACATACTGGGAATGAAGGCAGGAGTAAATTTAGAGCGGGGAATTCCCATTTCCTTTGATGTATTGGAAAAAGGAGCAATCCTTTTTGCTACGAATAATGGAAATACGGAAGGATTGTATAGATGGCTTGCTGAAAGAGAAGAAAAAGTATATCGAATTGAAAATAAGTTGACTGCGGAGATGATAAAAGCATTGGAGCCTTCCTTTGTTATTAGCTTTAATTATCGTCATCTGATTCCGGAAGAAGTGCTGGAGCTTCTTCCCGGCAGGGTCATCAACCTTCATACATCTTTTCTGCCATATAACAGAGGTTCAGCACCGAATTTCTTCAGTTTTCTGGAGAATACACCTAAAGGAGTCACCATCCACAGAATGGACAGCGGACTTGATACGGGAGATATTTTGTGTCAAAAAGAATTGTTTTTCGATGAGAAAAAGGAGACTTTTGCCACCACTTATGATAAGCTGTTGGAAGAGATGAAGACGCTTTTTCAGGAGAACTGGCAGGCAATTAAGGATGGCAGTCTGATGCCGGTGAGGCAGGTGGGTGAGGGAACTTACCATCGGATGAGAGAACTGGAGGCCGTCAGAGAGAGGGTGTCCTTTACTTGGAATGACAGGATCGCGGATTTTAAAAAGCGCTATCGGGAGAGTGGTTTATGATCTGGATTCGGACGGATGCAAACCGGGAAATCGGCAGCGGTCATGTGATGCGTTGTCTTGCCATTGCATCAGCTTTAAAAAGGGCGGGAGAACAGGTATGTTTTCTGGTGTCGGATGAGGAAGCACTGCCTCTGCTGCAGGTCAGGGGACAAAACTTTAGGGTGCTGCATTCGGAATATACCAGGTTGGAAGAAGAATGGCCGGTTCTGGAGAGCCTGTTAAAGGAAGAGTGTCCCCGTGTTTTTCTGGCAGACAGTTATTTCGTGACTCCGGACTATCTTCGCAGGGTGGGAAAATGGACTGCGGTGGGGTATCTGGACGATAATTGTATTAGCGACCTGCCGGTGGATATACTGATTAATTACAATATCTTTGCCAAAAGCGCGTTGTATGGGAATCTGCATAAGGGACGGCTGTTACTGGGCACGGCATATGCACCGTTACGGGAAGAATTCACCGGAGTGGAATATCGCGTTCGGGAGAAGGCGACTCAGGTACTGGTGACTACGGGAGGCAGCGATAAGTATGATCTGGCCGGGAAATTTTTGGAGAAGGCATTGGCAGAACCCGGGACAGCCGGGCTGAGATATAATGTGGTCAGTGGCGCCTTCAATGTACATCTGGAACGGCTTCGGACGCTGGAAAAAAAGCATGAAAATGTAAAGATTTACAGCAATGTGTCGAATATGTGGGAGTTGATGCAGGAAAATGACATTGCTATCAGTGCCGGGGGCTCTACTTTGTATGAGCTTAGCGCGGTAGGAGTGCCAATGATTTGCTTTTCTTTTGTTGACAACCAGGAACGCATTGTGGAAGGCTTTTTCAAAAATGGACTGACATGCTTTGGGGGCAATTATCTGACTCAGGGGGAGAAAATGTTGGACGAAGCCGTTAATCAGTTAGACAGGCTTGGTCGGGACGCCGCATTGAGACGGGAGTACAGCAAAAGACAACGACAGACGGTGGACGGTCTGGGGGCGGCACGGATTGCAGAGGCGTTGCTTGAGTTATGAAGAAAAAATAAAAAACTGAGGTAGACATAAGATAGAATGGACGTAGATTTATGAAAAAAATAATGCTTTTTGAAGGCGATATTGAAACACAGGGATATTTTTCCATACAACTGGCGGAAGCTTTTCAGAAGATGGGACATCAGACATTCATCTATGACTTGAGCAGACCGTGGAACAGTTCTGATCGTTTTTTTCGGTTTTTTGAGCGGGGAAATACGGTTTTAGTTAATTTTAATTTTCATGGAATGAGCGGAGAAGATTATTTTCTGGATGAAAATGACCGTATGATGTGGGATGCGCTTGATATACCAAGCTATAATATTGTTGTGGATCATCCTATGTATTATCATCACTTTCTGGAAAAAGTACCAAGAGGTTATCATCATATCAGTATCGACAGAAATCATGAAAAATATATGGAAAGGTTTTTCCCGAATATACGGCGAGGACCTTTTATTCCGCTGGCGGGAACAGAGTTATATCCAAATAAGACTTATGTGCCGGCGCAGTATCGCAGATATGATGTGACTATGGTGGGTAACTATACACCGCCTGCTCAGTTTGAAAAATATATTACCAGGATTGACGATGAATATACTGAGTTTTATTATGGCATGATTGACGATTTGCTTGCTAATCCGATGCGGACGCTTGAGGATGTGGCACAGGAGCACATTCTCAGGGAAATACCGGAAGTAACGGAGGAAGAATTGAAGAAGGTCATGAGCAAGCTGACTTTCGTAGATTTATATGTTCGATTTAAAACAAGAGGGGAAGCAGTTAAGGTTCTGGCGGAGGCCGGCATTAAGGTCAATGTATTCGGGGGAGGCTGGGATAAACTTTCCTGTCAGAACCCGGAGAATATGATTATAGGCGGCAGTCTGGATTCCGTAGGATGTCTTAAAAAGTTATGTCAGAGTAAAATTTCATTAAATGTGATGCCGTGGTTTCGAGACGGCGCACATGACAGAATTTTTAATTCTATGCTTAATGGGGCATTGTGCCTGACAGACAGTAGCGTATATCTGGATGCAATTCTACATGACAAAACAGATTGCAGGATTTATTCCACAGCGCATTTGGAAGAACTGCCGGATATGGTTTATGGTCTGCTTGCAAATCCGCCGCGGTTACAGGAAATTATTGATAACGGATACAGGCTGGCTAAAGCGGAACATACATGGGAGCATAGGGCGACTGTTCTGCATGATTTGATTGAGTCAGACAAATAGCGGGGCTGTTATCAAAGTCACGAACTTAATCAAAATAAATAAAAACGGTGCTCATCGCAAGCGCAATCGCCCCTTATTTTATTTATTTTAATTAAGTTCTGGTTGTTGAAATAGAAATTCGTAAATGGTTAATGTTGTTCGGATAGGAGATGTGAATAATTTGAAAATAATAAATATGATGAGGCAGCGCCGTGCTGAGAGGTTTAAAAGACATTTTGAACGTTATCGAAGAATACATAAAGTTCTGAAGAAGTATGGCGATGATATTATTAATTCTGAGAACTTTAAAAAAACCAAAGGGCATATCCAGCACGGAAGCATGACTGTCAATGAGCATTGCATGAGTGTGGCGCGGCATAGCATGATTATGAATAATAAATTGAGATTGCACTGCAACGTAAGGGATTTGGTGCGTGGCTCTTTGCTGCATGATTATTTTCTCTATGACTGGCATGATAAGAAATATCTTGCGAAGAGGCAAAGACTGCATGGTTTTCATCATCCGAGTACCGCGCTGCGGAATGCAGATAAGGAGTACAACTTAACGGATAAACAGCGTGATATTATTATAAAACATATGTGGCCATTGACTGTCATACCTCCGAGATGCAGGGAAGCATGGGTGGTTACTGCCGCTGATAAATATTGTTCTTTAATGGAAACGATAGGCATACATAAGGGGCATGGAAAGGCGGTATGATGCAGACGTTATATGACGGCCTTGTTAATTATGGGGAGAGTGATTTTTATCCTTATCATATGCCGGGGCATAAGCGCAGACATGAGGCAGGAGCATTGTCTGAGATTTATAGGCTCGATATTACAGAGATAGATGAATTTGACAATCTGCATCAGGCGGAAGGTATTATAAAGCAGGCACAGGAACGGACGGCGAAACTGTATGGTTCGGAGGAGACGTTTTTTCTGGTGAACGGCAGTACATGCGGCGTGCTGGCTGCGATTTCGTCAGTGACGGACAAACAGGATACGATTTTGATTGCAAGAAACTGTCATAAGTCTGTTTACCATGCGGCTTTTTTAAAGGAGCTTAATTTACGGTATATATATCCGAAGCAAATTACCGAATATGGGATTTCTGATGCTGCCAGTCCGGAAGAAGTAAAAACGGCACTGGAACGTTATCCGGAATGCAGGGCAGTAGTGATTACTTCGCCTACTTATGAGGGAGTCATATCAGACATTGAAACAATCAGCAGAATCGTTCATGAGAAAGATAAAATTCTGATTGTCGATGAAGCGCACGGCGCGCATTTCGGTCTGGCGCAGGGTATGCCTGAGAACGCAGTGAGGCAGGGAGCAGACCTTGTTATTCACAGCCTGCATAAAACGTTGCCGTCAATGACACAGACNGCNCTNCTNCATGTNAACGGNCCGCGCATTAATCGTGTGANGCTGCGCCGGTATTTAAATATATATCAGTCGAGCAGCCCTTCATATGTTCTGATGGCGAGNATGGATTCATGCATATCATATCTTCTGGAAAATGCAGGGAGATGTTTCGAGAAACTTAAAAAAAATCATNAAAANTTTTTATGCTGCATGGAGAAGTGCAGGCATATTCGTATCGGTCAGGCAGAAACGTTGAGNANNAAAGAATATGANTTTTCCGCATGGGATATTTGTAAGCTGGTAATATCTGTAAAAGGAACTTCCATGAATGGACAGGNACTTTACGATATGCTTTTAAATGAATTTCATCTTCAGATGGAAATGGCGGCAGACAGCTATGTGCTTGCAATNATGACGATTGCGGANGAAGAAGAAGGNTGGAAGAGATTGGCTGATGCATTATTGCAGATTGATGGTAGGATAGAAGATNNGATAAAAGNTAGGATAAGAGATGCAAATGATAAAGAAGAAACATCACAAACCNAGAAATCTTATCAGCCGGCAGTAAAGCTGACAATCTCACAGGCNCTTGAGNGNGTTGGTAAAGANGTTCCGNTTGANCAGGCNCAGGGAGANATTTCNGGCGGNTTTATTAATCTTTATCCTCCGGGAATTCCGATTNTTGTTCCNGGTGAAGTCATAGATTCCTGCGTTATCAGTCGGATACAGGAAAGTNTTAAAATAGGGCTTCGGGTGCAGGGCATATCTGAAAANNCNGAAGTNGTNATTNTATAAGGAATTGNTAANAAATTTTANNANTTCCTAAGGANTATAAAGCATAATTGAAATTATTATAAAAATATGGCATTATTAAAAGAGAGCAGTTTGCNCTGCGGACTAAAATTGATGCGTTTGGCGGAAGGCATATTTATAATATGGGAAAAATTGTGTGTTTGATGGGAAAAAGCTCCTCGGGAAAAGATACCATATATAAGAAGCTGCTCGAACATGAGGAGTTAGGACTTCAAAAAATCGTGCCATATACGACCAGACCGATTCGCGCCGGTGAGCAGGATTGCGTAGAATACCACTTTACGGATGAGGCAGGCTATCAGGAACTTCTGAGTGCGGAGAAGATTGTCGAAGCCAGGGAATATCATACATGTCATGGTATTTGGCGGTATTTTACGGTGGCGGATAAAGATATTGACTTAAATAGTCAATCGTATATAATGATAGGAACTTTGGAAGCCTACAAAAAAATTGGCAGTTTTTACGGAAAAGATAAGGTGCTTCCGGTTATGATAGAGCTGGATGACGGGGTGCGGCTGCAGAGAGCGTTGGATAGGGAAAAAGTGCAGGACAATCCCAGATATGAGGAGATGTGCAGACGTTTTTTGGCGGATGCGGAGGATTTTTCCAAAGAAAAACTGGCAGAGGCAGGAATTACCCGGACTTTTGATAATGATGACCTGGAACAATGTCTTATTAATATTGCAGCTTATTTGAAAGACAATTGTTGACGAAACAAACATAGAAATTGTATATGGAGGATTCAGGTGGATATTAAAGTAAATCAGGCGCAGCAGCCTGTTCAGGTACAGGCGCCGCAGGTGCAGGAAACAACGGATGATTCATTCAAATTTACGCTTGTCAGCAGAATCGGGGAACAGGACTTACAGAATGTGCTGATGCACATGATGGAAGAAATCACGATGCAGGGCGACAAGCTCGCTAAACATCGGGACATTAAGGATATGAAAAGGTATCGCACCCTGATTAAAAATTTTTTGAATGAAGTCGTGAACCGCTCGCATGCTTTTGCGAGGGAAAACTTTCTGGACAGAAAAGGCAGACACCGAGTGTATGGAATTATACGTTTGATTGACAAAAATCTGGATGAGCTGGCACAGGAGCTTGTAAAAGACGAACAGGATAATCTGGAAATATTAAATAAAATCGGAGAGATACGGGGGTTGCTTCTGGATATCTTCACATAACTTATGAGAAAGGGTGGGACATATGGCAAAATTTACGGATATTATAGGACAGGAACAATTAAAAGAGCATTTACAGAACGCTATTTCCATGAATAAGGTTTCGCATGCGTATATAATCAACGGCGAAAGAAGCTCCGGCAAGGAGTTTGTTGCAAAGATTTTTGCAAAGACCTTACAGTGTGAAAAGGGTGGAACAGAAGCATGCGATGAATGTCATTCCTGTAAGCAGGCGCAAAGCGGCAACCAGCCGGACATTATTTATATATCCCATGAAAAGCCAAATACAATCAGCGTTGAGGACATCAGGGCACAGATTAATAATGACATTGTGATTAAACCATACAGCAGTCCCAGAAAAGTGTATATAATGAATGAAGGGGAAAAGATGACTCCGCAGGCGCAGAATGCACTGCTTAAGACATTGGAAGAACCGCCGGAGTATGCGGTTATTCTGATTCTGACAACGAATGTGGACTCGTTGCTTCCTACGGTTTTAAGCCGCTGTGTTGTTTTGAATATGAAACCGGTGCCGGACAAAAAGGTTAAGGAGTTTCTGATGAAGGAACTTGAGGTTCCGGATTATAAAGCGGATATATGTGTGGCTTTCGCCAGGGGAAATATTGGAAAAGCCAAGATGCTTGCGTCCAGTGAGGAGTTTGATAAAGTAAAAGAAGAGGCAATCACACTGGTAAAATATATCAACGATATGGAAATCAGTGAAATTGTTAAAGCAATTAAAAAGATTTCCGAATATAAATTTGAAATTACGGATTACCTTGATATCCTTTCCGTATGGTATCGGGATGTATTGCTGTTCAAGGCGACTAAAGACGCCAACAGCATGATTTTCAGGGATGAGATTCAATATATACGTAAGGTTGCTGACAGAAGCACATATGAAGGAATCGAAACGATAGTGAAGGCTCTGCAGCAGGCAAAGAGAAGACTGGATGCCAATGTCAATTTTGATCTGACGATGGAACTGCTTCTCTTAACGATTCAGGAGAATTAAGGAAGCGAGAGCAGATGGAGGTTAATAGATATGATAAAGGTAATAGGAGTGCGGTTTCGTACAGCGGGGAAGATATATTTTTTTGACCCCGGCAAACTGGATATTAAGAAGAATGACCATGTTATCGTAGAAACTGCAAGAGGCATAGAATACGGAACTGTAGTCGGAGAGCCAAATGAAGTGGAGGATGGTAAGGTTGTTCAGCCCTTGAAAGCCGTACTGCGTATAGCAACCCCCAAGGATGATGAGCAGGAGGCGGCAAATAAGGAAAAAGAAAAAGAGGCTTTTAAGATATGTCTGGAAAAAATCGGCAAGCATGAACTACCGATGAAACTAATTGATGCAGAGTATACTTTTGACAATAATAAAGTCCTGTTTTACTTTACGGCTGACGGACGTATCGATTTCAGAGAACTTGTAAAAGATTTGGCGGCAGTATTTAAGACAAGGATTGAACTTCGTCAAATCGGCGTCAGGGATGAAACGAAGATAGTAGGCGGTATTGGAATCTGTGGAAGACCATTATGCTGTCACACACATCTGTCAGAATTTGTACCGGTATCTATTAAGATGGCGAAGGAGCAGAACCTGTCTCTAAATCCAACTAAAATTTCAGGTGTGTGCGGAAGACTTATGTGCTGCCTCAACCATGAAGAAGAAACCTACGAAGAATTAAACAGAAAATTGCCTAACGTAGGTGATTTTGTAACTACGGAGGATGGCTTGAAGGGTGAAGTACACAGTGTCAATGTACTGCGCCAGTTAGTTAAGGTCATAGTGGATGTGGATGATGAAAANGAAATCCACGAATATAAAGCAGAACAGCTTCGTTTTAAGCGAAGACATAATAAGAACCATAAGGTAGACGTAGACGAAGAAGAACTCAAAGAACTTGAGAAGTTGGAAAAACAGGAAGATAATAAATCTAAACTGGATGATAACTGATAATTATGGGAAGTGGAATTATGGAAATCGATAGGAATATTGCGCTGAAGGAGAATGAAAGAATAGATGACTTACAGCGCAATGGATATCGGATTATCCAGAATCAGGAAAAATTCTGTTTCGGCATGGATGCAGTTTTGCTCTCGGGCTTTGCTAAAGCAAAGGCGGGCAGCAGACTTCTGGATATGGGAACCGGGACAGGCATTATTCCGATATTGATGGAAGCAAAAACACAGGCAGCGCATCTTACAGGCTTGGAGATTCAGGAAGAAAGCGCCGATATGGCAAGAAGAAGCGTCTTGCTGAATAATTTAGAGGATAAAATTACGATTGTAACAGGAGATATTAAAGAGGCAGGAAGTCTTTTTGACGCTGCTTCTTTTGATGTTATTACCTGTAATCCGCCGTATATGATAGGGCAGCATGGACTTACGAATCCGGATGATGCTAAAGCAATAGCAAGGCATGAGATTTTATGTACCTTAGAGGATGTTATTTCTCAGGCGGCAGGACTGCTTAGACCGGGTGGAAACTTTTTTATGGTACACAGACCGTTTCGACTGGCAGAAATTATGGTGCTTTTGAATCGCTATAAGCTTGAGCCAAAACGAATGCAGCTTGTTTATCCGTTCGTTGATAAAGAACCTAATATGGTATTGATAGAAGCGAATCGTGGTGGGCGGCCCCGTTTGAGCGTGGAAAAACCATTGATAATTTATAAAGAACCGGGTGTATATATGCCGGAGATTTATGATATTTATGGCTATTAAAGTATGAAGGTGAACTGACAATGGCAAAGTATAGAAAAGCGCTGTTTCCGCTGATGCTTGTTATGCTGATTATCATAACCGGCTGCGGAAATCAGGAGATATATGTAATGTCAGAAGATAATGTTTCGGTATCGGGGAATAATGCTTCAGTATCAGAGAATGCGCTTGTGGAAGATGTTCCAGATGATGAACTTTTGCAGGAAACGGGCGCGGGAGATAATTCAGATAATGGAGAAGTATCGCAGGATGCGGAAAAAGAAGATAGTCGGATAGAAACTGAACCGGAATACAAAACAGTAAAAGTAAAGGGCATATATGTAACCGGACCGACTGCCGGGACAGAAAAAATGGATGAGCTGATCACACTTGTGGAATCAACTGAACTGAATGCCATGGTTATCGATGTGAAAAATGATGAAGGTGTAGTCACTTATAAGATGCAGAGTGATACGGTTCTGGAAATAGAGTCGGGAGTCCGCTATATTTCGGATATAGAGGAATTGATTAAGAAACTGCATGAGAAGGATATATATGTAATTGCACGTATTGTAGCATTTAAAGACCCGTATCTTGCAGAAAAGAAACCTGAGCTATGCCTTAAAACAGACACAGGCGCAGTTTTCCGGGACAAAAACGGAGAGGCATGGGTCAATCCATACAAGCAGGAAGTATGGGACTATCTGGCGGAAATAGGAGCACAGGCAGCAAAAGACGGATTTGATGAGATTCAGTTCGATTACATTCGGTTTTCTACTGATATGAATGCTAAAAATATAGATTATGGAGAAGAGGCTGAACTGATGACGAAAGAAGAGGCAATAACGGGATTCGCCCGGTATGCCTATGATAAACTGCATCCTCTTGGAGTAATGGTTTCTGCTGATGTTTTCGGTACTATTATAGATAATGAATCCGATGCGGAGATTGTAGGGCAGAATTATCAGGAAATGGCAACGTGTCTGGACTACATTTGCCCTATGGTATATCCTTCGCATTACTCTAACGGAGTATACGGTCTGGATATTCCGGATAAAGAACCCTATAATACGGTTTATCAGGCAATGGGAGAATCTAAGAAAAAGTTGGATGCTTTGACCGTAGATGAAGAACCTGATGAGTCTGTACGGATTGCGGGTGTGAGAGTATGGATTCAGGATTTTACGGCTACTTGGTTAAAGGGGAGTATTTCTTACGGTCCTGACGAAGTCAGGGCGCAGATTCAGGCAATATATGATGCTGGCTATGAAGAATGGATTTTATGGAATGCCAGAATGAATTATACAGAAGGAGCGCTGCTGCCTAACTGGCAGGAGCCGGAAACACAGACTGAGTAAGATGGGGGATTATTATGGCAGGAATACTATATCTGTGCGCCACTCCTATAGGGAATCTGGGAGATATGACGCCGCGTGTCATAGAAACTTTAAAGAATGTCGATGTGATTGCAGCAGAAGATACGCGAAACAGTATTAAGCTGTTGAATTATTTTGAAATTAAAACTTCTATGACCAGTTATCATGAATATAATAAAGTAGAAAAAGCAGACTACCTCATTGAGCTGCTTGCTCAGGGAAAAGATGTCGCACTGATTACGGATGCGGGAACACCGGCGATTTCCGACCCCGGAGAGGTTCTGGTACAGAAATGCCAGAAAGCGGGAATTACGGTTACATCACTACCGGGAGCGTCCGCATGTATTACTGCACTTACTTTATCGGGACTCAGTACAGGAAGGTTCTGTTTTGAGGGATTTCTTCCTTCTGATAAAAAAATAAAGGCGGAAGTACTGGAGGAATTAAAGGAAGAAACCAGAACGATAATTATTTACGAAGCTCCACACCATCTGGTAAGGACACTGACAGAACTGCATAAGGCATTGGGAAATAGAAAACTGACTTTGTGCAGGGAATTAACGAAGAAATTTGAAACCGTACTGCCGACTACTTTTGAAGATGCTTTACAGTTATATGAAAACGAGGAACCCCGTGGAGAGTATGTACTGGTAATTGAGGGAAAAAGCCGTCAGGAGAAAAAGGAAGAAGAAAGACAGTCATGGCAGTCTATGTCTATAGAAGATCATATGGCATATTATGAGAAGGAGGGGATAGATCAAAAAAGTGCAATGAAGCAGGTCGCAAAGGACCGGGGAGTACCCAAAAGAGAAATTTATCAGTACTTATTTAACAAGTGAATTGACAAAAATATTAAAATGGGATTGACAAGTACGTGAACAAATAATATATTTTTGAATGACAGGTTTTTTAACGGAAAAATTTAATGAAAGAAGGAGACTTTGAAATGCTGGAAAGAGTAAAAGAAATAATTCAGGAACAATTGAATTTAGACAATGTTGAGATTACAGAGGAATCTTCCTTTAAAGATGATTTAGGGGCAGATTCTTTGGATTTGTATGAATTGGTTATGGCTTTTGAGGAGGAATACGGCGTAGAGATTCCATCAGAAGATTTAGAGCAGATTACAACCGTAGGTGCTGTTATAGAGTACATGAAGTCCAGAGGCGTGGATGCCTGATAGGAACAGGAAATTAGTGAAAAACACGGAATGGCATGCGTACAGTACTCATTTACCGAATACGGGTGTGGGTATGTTGGTAGGCATGCTTTTTTTGAATTTGTGGATAGAATTTTTAAAATTAAGCTGGAGCGAAGACAGATGAGCGAAAACGTAATAGAATTAAAAAATGTCCGGAAGGAATTTGTTACAACCAAACACTATCCCGGATTGAGCGGGGCTGTGAAAGGATTATTCACAAAAGAAAAAGAAAAGAAGATAGCGGTCAATGATGTTTCGCTAGAGATAAAAGAAGGAGATATTGTTGGTTATATTGGTAGTAATGGGGCAGGAAAATCCACTACTATTAAGATAATGTCAGGAATTCTTACACCTACATCGGGCTCATGTATGGTCAATGGTCTGGAACCATACCGGAACCGAAAGAAGAATGCTAAGAATATTGGTGTTGTATTCGGACAGCGTACACAACTATGGTGGGATTTGCCACTCAGCGAAACATATACGGTATTAAAAGAAATATACGATGTGAGTGATAAAGATTACACGGAACGGATGAATTTTTTCAAAGAGGTTTTAGGATTACAGGAATTCATACATAGTACAGTCAGAACTTTATCACTTGGACAGAGGATGCGAGCAGATTTGGCGGCTGCACTGCTCCATAATCCCAAAGTATTATATCTTGACGAGCCGACAATCGGATTGGATGTTGTGGTAAAAGACAGGATTCGTCAGGCAATCAGAGAAATTAATGAAAAGTATAATACCACAGTCATATTGACAACCCATGATCTGAGTGATATCGAGGAATTATGTCAAAGAATTATAATCATAGATGCCGGTAAGAAAATATATGATTCTACATTAAATCAACTGAAAATAGATTATGGTTATCGCTGCAGCATTTCTTTTGAGTGGAAAGAGCAGCCGAATGAAACGCAGGCCGAAATGCTGCGAAATATGGACGAGAGGGTAGAATTTGTTGAACAGAATAAAGGTGGACAAGTATTTTTCAGCAAAAANGATATTACCGTTGCGGAAGTAATANCNAAGGNTATGCATATTATGGAAGTAAAGGANATCCGGATTAAAGAGACNGAGCTTACGGATATTGTGAAGAGCATCTACCAGAATAGNGNGAGGTATTAATGTGANAAAATTCTTTAAAAGTTTATTGGACNTTTGCTTTAAATCAAATTAAATCNAATTTTGTNTACAGNGGAAGATTCTATTTNTTTATTATCCGNAAGTTCCTTGGTATGTTTATTTATTATTATCTCTGGATGGCGATATATGCGAGTTCTGCATCAGATCAGCTTGGAGGTTTCAGCAGGAACGAAATGGTTCTGTATGTATTTATGTCTTATACAATTGCAGATATTGTTATGATAGGAATATCTTCTGATATCGGATATGATGTGATTGANGGCAGTGTGGCGATGAATCTAATAAAACCAATTAATTATAGACTGTATTTGACATTTAGAGCACTGGGAATCATGATTTACCGGGTGGTAGTGCCGTCTGTTTTTATTTGGATTGGATTNGAAATTTATAANGTNACAAAACTGGGNATGNCAGTTATCAGTCCGGACAGGATTGTGCTGTCTTTGGTAAGTATAGTTCTTAGCTTTTTCATATATGTGTTTTTTGACTATTGTTTTGGTATGTTAGCATTTGTTACTACTTATATTTTTGGCATGAATGTTATAAAAAATGCGGCGCTGAATTTCTTGACCGGAAAACTGATTCCGATTTCCTTTTTCCCTNTATTTGTGCAGGAGATATTTTCCTTTCTTCCNTTTACNGCTATGACNTATGTTCCGGTTATGATTTATCTGGGNAAGTATTCGGGAACNGAAGTATTGCAGCAACTTGGAAAACAAGCATTATGGGTGGTGGTTCTTTATCTTTTGGGAAGCATTCTGTGGAAGAAAATCGAAAAGAGGATTGTAATCTTGGGCGGCTGAGTAANANGAANATTAAGTGAAAGGAANNCTNTTGGAATGAAGAANATAATGAGATATATAAGATTATATCGAATCTTTGCANTGCAGTATATGAAAACAGTAATGCAGTCTAAGGTGGATTTTCTGGTTGGATTAGGTGGATTTCTGATTTCTCAGGCAGCAGGATTGGCATTTCTTTACCTTGTTTTTAAACAGATACCGTCTATGAAGGAGTGGACGTTAGAACAGATGCTCTTCATATATGGGTTCGCACAGATACCAAGGGGAATTGATCATCTGCTGACAGACAATCTGTGGATGGTAGGCTGGCAGATGGTGATAAAGGGAACTTTCGACAAATACATGCTGCGTCCGATGAATATATTTTTCCAGATTATATGCGAAAAAGTGCAGTTTGATGCAGTAGGGGAACTCATGGTAGGAGTTTTCTTTGTAGGAAGGGCAGTTGTATATGGAGTGGTTCAGGTCACATTGTTAAAGACGATATTGTTCATAGTTTCCATCATTGCCGGAAGCATTATTTATACTTCTGTTAAACTGGTGTTAGCTTCTATTGCTTTCTGGGTAAAGGACAGCTCACCGATAATGACAACAGCATATGATGTGGCTGATTTTGCAAAATACCCAATCGAGATTTATGCAAAACCGATTCAGCTTGTGTTGATGACAATATTACCATTTGCATTTGTTGCTTACATTCCTGCTACATTCTTTTTGATTAATGCAAATATCTGGAAAACAATTGCAGCCGAGTGCATTATTGCAGTTATATTTTGGATGTTTGCGTACAGTCTTTTTAAAAAGGGACTTGCTATATATGAAAGTGCGGGGAATTAACCTGCGGTTTGAAAATTTTCAGATATAAATAATTAAATAGTCTCATAAACTACAAATAAGAAAGTATGGGAACAGCATGCATAACAATATAAGTGTGATAGAAATAAGCACGATTATGTTGGTAAGGCATGCTTTTTTAATTATGTTAAATTATATCTGGGCTTTTATGATTTTAATAGGTGTTGTATTCGGTGCTTTCACCGGAAACATTGAAGCTGTATCGCAGGCGGCGTTAGATTCTGCGGGAGAAGCAGTATCTTTATGTAT
>JAAUZS010000104.1 GCA_014804495.1 Lachnospiraceae bacterium | reverse complement strand
TCTCATTCGTTCTACGAGTTCATCTCCTCCTACACAAGAAGATAGCGGACTATCCGGTTCATCAAACAAAAACCAATTCCCCTGTAAAGCTCCACAGTAATCACAGTGGTTTGCAAAACATTTTCCACCAATTGTTTTTGAATATCCTGTTTTAACAGAATATTTTTCTTTTAAATAATGCAGTAATTTTTGGGGAATGTCTTCCTCTTTTTCTACCCATGCTAAATGTAATTCTTCTCCTGACTCCATATAGTCTTCAACAATTTCATATTCTGGTTCATCTGCCTCACCAAATATATGAACATATTCTCCAATTCCTAATCCAATCACCTTTGTCCATTGACCACATTTCCAACATTTTTGTTCGCCCTCAATAAAATAGATGTATTCTGTAGCAATAACCGCATCATCTGTATCTTTTAATATCCACTTTGCAAATTTTACATACTCCTCACGTGCCATGTCAATATACCATTTTTTAACTTCTGCATCCCATTTGGCACCTAAAGATTTGGCCTCATCTTTTTCTTCATAAGGTACATTTAAATAAAATACCATTTTTCTCTCCTTATCCTTTTCTTGTTTTCTTCCTGTATTATTCATTGAGCCTTTTTCCTAATTAAATAGTCCAATAAAAGATTTATTATGATTAGAGCGAATTGCTTACTTCAACTGTCCCATAGAGACTAAAAAATATATCCAGTTGTTCTTTCTATTTACTTACTTCTAATCTCCCCCACCAGTTCATGCACCGTCGTACACGGACACATCTCTGATGGCTTCGTTTTACCCTCTCTAATACACTGCTCCAGTTTTTGCCGTGCTATCTGGATTGCATTTTCCTCATCACCGAATTTACAAAGTCTTCCGTACATCTGCTCATCAACTTTAGAATACTTCTGCCCAGTTTTGTTTTCATATACTCGCCCAAAATCAGAGCAGCAAGTCCAAGAATCTTGGATTACCGGCATGGAACCGAAATAGGCATACAGCCATATTTCAAAACATGGATTAGACCAGCCTACTTGTATTCCTTTACCTTCTGCTTCCTCAATAATCTCATCAAATCCCTGTACTTGATCTCTGTCAAATACAATCCACGGAATGCGGTACTGTGCATCATATGCAGTGAGTTCTAAACATTTATCAATCATGGTACGAGTCTTTGTCTCTATGACTTTGATAACCAGCTTGTTTCTAACAGCTTCTGGTAAAGCTTGATGAAGTCCTGTAAAGAAACAACGCTCAGTAGCTTCCGTATTTGTAACAATCAAATAGTAGCCTAATTCCGGCACCTTGAATTGCTTCCTCTGCTCTCGTGTCTTTCTGCTCCCTGTCCTGTCCTTTTTCGCCATACTCAATCCTCTTTAAAAATATCGATACTCTTTAAGGTAGGAATTGCACCATACTTTCCAATCAGATAATTCTTCTCGTAGCTTTCATCCTTACGAATACGAGAGCCATCCTCATCCACAAAATCAGCTAATGAGTACAGCGTAGATACCCCTCTCTCATCTTTTTCCACAAACCAGATTTCATCACGGCGTAACAACTGGTTAGACAACTGCCATGTATCATGAGTTGTAAATACAAGCTGTGCATGATTGGTGTTGATTTCCGGGTTTAAGAATGTAAGCAGGAAATTCCTTACAAGTAACGGATGCAGACGGGCATTTAATTCATCAATGAAGAATACGCTACCTTGCTCCAATACTTCTTGCAATTCCGGATATAACGCAAACATCTTTAAAGTTCCGGCAGACTCCAATCCCAAAGGTATTTCTGCCATTTCATCAGAATCAATCATCTGATGGAGTGCATTGATTTTATATCGTTCTTCTTTAGATTCATCCTCTTGAGGAACCTTTTCGATTCTAAAATCCTTAATATGCTCATCAAAAGATGCAAAATATTCAACAACCTTCTGCTGAACATTCTTATCTTCCACAAATCCCTTAGGCAATCTGCGAGACATAAAGAAGTTTGTATAAGGATCTCCAAAATCAGCGAACTCATTTGCAAGAAACCAGTCTCTTATTGCCTTACACTTACCAATCTTCAACTTTGCTCCCAGCGAGATAATGAGCACCTGCTTTTCCAAGGCAACCTGAATATTGTCCCTGCTATTCTTTGGAAATCCTGATAAATCCAACTCTTCCTCGGTTGCTCCACGATAAAATACAGTACTATACTTTCTGGCAGTCTTTGCCTTTGAGTTGAGCCACTCTTCTATTACACCTTCCTTATTGATACAGAAACCATAGTTATATGTTCTCTCTGACTTATCTCCATGCAAAGTAAAATAAACCTCAAAGCTGGATTCCGCATTAACAGAAGTGGAATCAAACAAGAACGGAGTCGGTCTGAATTCTTCAAACTTTTCCTCTTCATCGCCATACTTAAAAGAATCTGCAACATAACCCGACATATATTCAAAAGCGTTGTATATATTTGACTTCCCACTAGCATTAGCTCCATAAATTGCAGCAACCAGTAAAATCTTTTCACTACCGACAGTCACTACTCTATCCGAGAACTCTGTCATCTTCGCTGCGGATAAATCTAAAGTGACTTCTTCTCTAAATGATTTGAAATTTTTAAAATTGAATTGTATTAACATGATTGCTGCCTCACCTTCTTTTCTATTTTTATTATATACAGTTTTTGCAAAAAATCAACATGTAAATGAGGTATATTCTCATTTATATGTTGATTTTTTATCTTTGTATATTCCCATCTGCCTACGATAAGCTCCATGCCTGCATTACTTATCCAACAGCATACCCGAAATACTCACCGAAAACCTGCCTACATTTAAATATTTCACCCAAAAACTTCCGCCGCCGCAACAATTTTAAGTATTGACTCGTCTGCCTTATCTCTCCCATATGCGTCAAGAAAACGCTCGTGATATTTATCTGTTTTCAGATTATACCAAAGCGACCAGATTCCCCAAAAAATATCTATATGCCTATCACCGACACCACCGTTGCCAACATCAATAAACCCGGATAGATTCCAGTTGTTAAGGATAATATTAGGCAGGCAATAGTCCCCATGAAGCAATACCTTACTTTGCAGAGCATCTTTTTCTACAGTCAGAACATCATAAGCTTCCTTTGCCGAATGGTAGCTGAGACTGTCCGGACAGGGAAATATATCATAATTTCCCGTACGATAATTCTTCTCAGCTACAGCAAGGTATTCCTCTGTTCTGGCCGGGATCGGACAGTCGCTATAATCTGTTTCGTGAAGTTTTCTTAATTCATATGCAATGGTGTCACATAGGCGTTCAGGCTCCATGATATACCTTTCGTGTACACAATCATCCCCAATCACAGCAGTTGTTAAAAGCCAATCACTGTCATCTGAGACATAATTCAGCACCTCTGCGCCAAGTCCCTTAGAGTAAAAGTATTTTGTCATCTTTGATTCTTTTTCAAGCGTTCCTTTGCCCAAACATTTTAAATAGTATCCGTTTCCCTTATCAATAAAATACACTTTTGCTTCGGGCGAGCAGGACGTATCATAAATATTTGCCTCAGAGATAAAATGCTTAATATCGTCCGGTATTTCGTTCAATGTTCCATTAAACAGTGTTTTCTTCATTGATTATTCTCCTTATATGAAAAAGCCACACGTATGCCTTCCTTGTTTTTTCAACTGTCTGTCCCAAATTGCTCCCTCGCCGCCTCGAACAGATTGTGAAGGTAAGGGTAATCCCATTGATTCGCACCTACGTTGGGGATTACGCCATCGCCCCAGCCCATGCCCGGCTCGCCGCCGTAATCAGTGAAACTGGCTGCGATATAGCGGACGGTATTCACCAGTACAGTGTTCGGTTCCTGCTCGCGCACGCCGATCACTTCCGACATATTGTCTTTGCCAAACTTAAAGAAATCCACATACTCAATGATTTCTTCTCCTGTATCATACTCGAAGTAGTACCCATACAGGTCATAGCCATCCTCCATATGATACTTTTCAAAAGTGAGGTTCGACACTCTTCCCGGACAAAGTTCTTCGCTGCACCGTATCGCCTCCGTCTGAAATGCTTCCCAATCCTCCGGCTCGTGGAATGGATTTTCTCCAACCGGATTCGTTACCGGCAGACTGTGGATCTGGTTTTCTTCTTTCCACGATGCATAAGTCAAATCGCCATTCAAAAAATAGTAGGCAAACCCATATGGCTGTTCAATCTGGAAACTCCCTTCGGAGCGCAGACCGCCCATGGAATATGGATCTTTGCGGATATAAAAATTCCTCGGCATAAATATCGTCTCACCTACAGGCAGATAATTCGGATCATTCGGTGCATCCTCAGCCCGCACGATTGTCGGCCACTTGTATCCGGTCCCGTAAAAACGTTCACTGATACGCCAGAGACTGTCTCCTTTCTGCACTTCATATTCCATCATCTTGTCGCCCGCGAGTTTGATATAGTCCTCCGGATCTGCCCACTCTGGCAGTTCCTGAACCGGCGCAAAAGGATCGCTTCTTTCCCGCTTGCTCTTTTCCTCCTGCTCTTCCTCCGTTAAGCCGTTTGCTACTGCCCGTTTGCTGTTCTCCACCTCTTTTTCCGTCTTGCGCTCAAACTGGTCCGTCTGCTGATTCCAGAGCATATAAACGGGCGGCGTATAACCTTCCTCCTCAGCTTTAGAACCGCTCGAATGAACCGGCCTGCCGACCCGCATATCTGCGTAGCCGTCACCATTTAAATCCGGATAAGTAATTGTATCCGGAAGCTCAATGCTCAGCGATACACTACGCTCCTGCAGCACTTCGCCAGTCTCCATATCCGTTACTGTCATATTATAAGCTTCGTCCATGCAATAACCGTTCAGGAGATAGTAACGAAGCTCTATCTCCTCTTCCTCAACAGACGTTTCTTCTTCATCCGCCAAAGTCTCGTCATTATTTTCCGTCAAAGAACTTGCTGCGGAAATAATGTAATCTTTCTTTAAATCATATAAATAATCGGAAACGGTAACATCTTCTTTCCCGTCTTCCTCCTCAAGTGAGAAATGTAGTGAAAGCATCCTGCCATCCTCCGTAAGCGGCAGCTCGTAATCAGCCTCCACAAGCAGACCAAAATACCTCATGATTCCTTCGTCTCCAGCTTCTTCCCAATTCTCATCAATTCCACGAACCTCCAGAAAACTGCGCTTCGGGTTCTCCAGTTCGGTCAGCCGCTCATTATGGTCAATCCAGTACAGGCTTTCCTCATCCAGCCCCCAGCCGCCAAATGAACTATCGTAGCGTTGGAAAACATCATCAAACACATATTGCAGAGTTTTGTCGTAGTCTTCCGGAAGTGTGCACATCAACGTAAGTCCATATGCTGTCCGATCCCTCACATAAAGATTGACTCTCGAACTCAGAGTTTGCAGAGATCTAATCTTATAACCATCTTCCTCTTTCAACGTTTCCTGTAAAAAATAAAACACCTTCCCACTGTCCCCGCTCCATGCTGTCAGAGGATGTTCTTCCGTATCAAATCTACTTTTCAGGGTGTTGCACAAGTCAAGGGCGTGGTCATTCTCCGTCATAGGGAAGGTATAGTACAGAAAATGAAACAAGTTTCCATCCGTTTCCTGCATTTCCGCCTCATTTAACGCCGCTTCCATTTCCGCAAGGGAATTGTAAAACTTCCATGTCACATCCGCTTCTCCCGCGAACTGATAAGCCGATGGTTCATCCCAATCGGTTTCCAGCTGTTCCCCTTCATAATCCTTTATCGTAATTTCCGCACTGGCATAAGGGCTTGCGCTTACGGAAGTATGTTCGTATAGATATCCGCTAAGTTCCTGTACCTCACAGCTATATTGCTCCTCCGGCCATTCTTTCTGTTCTTCATTCGCTTCGGTACCTTGCAGTATATCGGAATCTTCCAACCCGCCCGGTTTCTCATTCGCTCCTCCTGCCGATGCCCCGCAGGCCGTAAGTAACAGGCCAAGTGTGGCTATACCAATGATGCGGCTTACTCTTTCTTTATTCCACAGTCTTCTTTTGTCGGAATATGTCTTCTCGCTTCTTTCGGTATTCTGATATAAATCTTTTGCCATATACATCGTCCTTTCGTCCGGCTGATTTGTACGTATTTATTACGATTATTATATTTTAAGAAATCACACCGTGCAAGGAGAACTTTATATTCCTTCTTTTCTTCCTTCTTTGCTTTAAACCATTCAGATATAATTTTTTAAAACCTATTGACAAGTATAGACTATGGTTGTAGTATAGATTACAAATGTAGTCTATGGAGGTTTGTTATGAAAGAAAAACTCTTTGACAGCGGGGCTAAAGTAATGGAAATCATTTGGGCCAATAGTCCGATTTCAGCCAAAGAAATCAGTCTGATTGCTGCAGAAACGATAGGTTGGAATAAAAATACAACATATACCGTAATAAACAGGCTGGTGGCACAAGGCTATATTAAGCGGGAGGAGCCGGGATTTATTTGCACTCCTCTTGTGCCTCAGGAGCAGATGCAAAAGCTTGAAGCCGCATCCCTTGTCAAGAAACTGTTCGGCGGTTCTCGTAAAGCTTTGTTTTCGGCTTTGCTTGAGGATGAACCTTTGACGGAAGATGAGATCAATGAGCTTCGCAAGCTGATTGATAATAGGTGAGCACTGTGTTGCAGGAAGTATTTTATTGGGTATTTAATATGAGCATAGCTGCCGTAATAACCGGCGTAATAGTTATACTTATCAGACTTGTAAAAAAGATTCCAAGAAGGCTTACGGTGTTTCTTTGGCTTATTCCGTTTTTCAGAATGACAATACCTCTCGGTTTAAGCAGTCCATACAGTTTGATGTCACTATTAGCCCACGTTACAACCAAAACAATTGTCGTATACCAGCCTGCAGACGATGTGTCCTTTTCAATGATGAACTGTGTTATGGCGGCTGACAGCTATTTCCCAATTACATATAAAGTGAACATTATTGAGAATATATTTAATATAAGCTCTATAATTTGGGTTATTGTATTTCTGGTAATCACAATTATGCTGGCAGCAATCTATTTTATGACGATTCATGAAATGAAATATGCAAAGCATCTGCGTGACAACATCTATCTCTCGGATATGATTACATCTCCCGCAGTATACGGCATCATAAAACCGAGAATCATCCTGCCGACATCTTATGAAGGCAGAGACAGTGATCTTATATTAGTACATGAAAAAATGCACATTCGTCGTGCCGATAATTTGTGGCGTACCCTTGCATTTTTGGTTGTTTCGGCACATTGGTTTAATCCGCTTTGCTGGGTGTTCTTAAAGTTATTCCTTACGGACCTTGAGTTATCCTGTGATGAATGCGTGCTTGTGAAACTTGGTGAAAATCGTTCCAAGGAGTATGCGCGTATATTACTTGAAAGCAAGGAAAGTGAGAATGTTTTTACCTCTGCTTTTGGCGGTGCGAAAATCAGAAAAAGAATAGAAAACATCCTGTCCTTTAAGAAAATAACTTGGATTTCTTTAATCGTATTTCTCACATTGATAACAGCAATTTTTTATGTGTTGCTGACAAATGCTAAATGAAAAGCGAAGGAGCATGGGTATTATTATGAAGAACAAATTATTTAGTAAATATTATCTGTTTTCCTGTGTCGGCGTTCTGCTCGCTTCTTGTTATCCACTTTCGATGGGAGTGAGAGTTATTTCCGACATGATTATAAACGGAACAGTATATAAGGAAAACTATCCGAAATACATCATTCCGTATACGCCGATTTGTCTGGCTGTTTTTATTGGTGTGCTGACAATGCCTTTATGCATTAAATTTCTTAAACAGTTGGCGCTGGTTGGCGGCTCAGTTTTATCCAGCGTAGCGTTCTTCGCTCTCGAAATACTGTTTGAGCAAAAAGTTGTAGTGACAACGGCTGAAACTGTTACGAAACTTGAAGACTGGCAAATGTTTATGTGCTATGTACCGCCGGGAGGATGGGGTGAAACTGTAACTACATACAAAACACAAACAGCAGTTGAAATTTTGATGGGAAATTATAATCCTGCATTTAAGCTGCATTTTTACATCATTTCCGTTGTTCTGATTCTTTCGATACTGAACTGCTTGTATGGATTCGGTCAAATGATAAAGAACGGGAATAAGAAGCGTCTGCGGTCTCTGATTTTGCAGTCGGTTTGCTCACTTATATTCCTTGGGCTTTGTATCCTCGCTTGCTTTACCGCTTTCTGGAGAGATGGCAGTATTCAGGTATCTCCTCTGTCTGCCGCTTTGATGACCGCATTTTTCATTATTTTAGGAGTAACGACAGGCGTCTATGCAGGATCATTTCTTTTAGGAAAACGGAATTTTATTTCGATTTGGATTCCGGCACTCATTGCTTCCGTGATGACATTCCTTATGTATGTTGGTGAAATGATTCTACTGAACAGACATCTATATCGTTTGGGTACAGGATTTATTTTTGACAGCATACCCGGCATTGTTTTTGCGCCTGCCGACCTGTTGACCATTGTCACATCCGGATGTGTAACCGCGTTGATATTTATTTTGCTGAATCGAACGGGTGTGGGGGAAAGATAGGAGCATGATATAAGAACGCCCCCAAATCACACTCTTGACTTGGAGACGTTTTTCCCGTCACATTATAAAAACTATACTCCTCTTTTAAGGATATTCTTCCAATCTGCTTTATTATATAAAACTCTGATTATGTACACTATATCCTGCTGCTCATTGTAATAGTAGAAAATGTTGTAATTATCAAAGCGCGTCATCCGTAATCCTAGACGAAACAATAACTCATCGTCCAATAGCGGATGGTCTTTCGAAAAATCTTTCAGCTTTTCTGCCGCGTCCAATATACCATCTATTACTCTTTCAGATGCCTGCGGATTGTTAAGATCAACAAAAATATAGTATTCTATATCCAACAGGTCATACTCTGCCGGTTCAGTAAACACCACACTAGCCACGCCGGTCTTTTCTCCTTTGGTCTATTTTTTCTCTTACTTCTTCTATTGTACTTGTGCGCCCATCCTGCATTGCTTTATAGCCTTCTCCAATCAGCCTATAGAACTCCAGCTTAGCTGTATCATTCACTTCCGCCATATTTTGTGCCTTTGCAGCTAACATACGCTCACTTCCTTTTCCATTTTCTTAACCTTAGTATACGCAAAAATTCATGTTTTTACAATGTTTAAGACAAAAAAACAGGATAAAATTACACTTTAATTTATAGAAATTTTTTGCACAAGTATATGCCATATTGCATGATTCAAAAATAATTGGAAAAATAGAGCCAATGATCTGTGAGCTTAGCACCCAAGTTCATCGGCTCTGCAACTGGTCATTTAATGGTCAGCATCTACTCGACCTGCAGTATCTTATTGGTTTCGATAATCATATCTTCCACGTTTTTAGCAAGCTGTTCCAAGTCCTCCATGGATTTTCTGATACGCTGGCTGTTGCTGGAAGTTGTCTGCACACCTTCGATCGCACCATTCGTCACAGGGATCAGTTTTTTTACAGTATCATCAAAATTCAGAATTACCTGATTAACATTCTCAATCGCGTTTTTGATTTCTTCGTCACTTTCCTTAGCATTACCGACAGATGATTTGGAGTTGTCGGAGAGTTCCCGGATATTGGAGGCCACAACCGCAAATCCACGTCCGGCTTCTCCGGCTCTTGCGGCTTCAATGGCAGCATTTAAGGAGAGCAGGTTAATTTTCCCGGCGATTTTTTCTACATTCTGTGTCATTTCATTGTATTTAGCAATACTTTGGTTAATTTCTTCCATTGCCTGCGTGATATTCCGGTTCATTTGGTTCAGATCTTCTATACGTTTTGATACACCTGACATTTCCTGTGAACTCTTGCTGCTCTCTTCCTGTATCTGTGCAGCTTCTTCCTTTACCACTTCAATATTCTCATAGAGTTCTTTAAATACACGCATCAGTTCGTCGTTCATTGCCAGAACCTTCTCATTAACCTGATTCACTCTATGACGCTCTTCCTGTATGGATTTCATCATGAATTCATGACAGTTTTCCGGCGTATTCAATCCGCGTGCCACTGCTATTGCCATATCACGGCATGACCGATAGCCGCAGGAATGACAATCAAATTGTTTTTCCGCATCAGTGTGTTTGCCCATCTGAACAAAGGCATTTTCGATTTCACGTTCGGATACTCCGGATTTATTGATATCGTATTGTTTGTATGTGCGTATGTAATCATTGAGATTTAATATCTTATCAAATTCGGCAAACTGTTGGTCTACTCCTTTTTTTTTATTTTTTGTCTTACGCACCTTTCTGGCATGCTGTTCCACGCTGTGCATAATGTTGTTCATGGCAAAACGCTGATAATGTACGCCTGTCGCAGGACCGCCGTTACATCCGTCACCGCAGTTGAGCACATCAAAGAGATCCGGCTTTTCTGATTCTTGCAGTGTGCTGTATGTTTCCATATCATGATAAAGTGATTCCGTGCCTTCCGAGGTAATAATATTCAAATTAGGCGCATGTGTCAGCATATTGACCATAAGACCACCGGGCTTAGGATAAATAGCGCCTTCCAGACCCTGTCTGCCATCAAATTCAAATTCGCTAAATACTTTAACCTCCGGGAGCTTGACACCATTTTCCTCAAAGTAGCACCGCAAATGTTCCATTGTGACATTATAATCCACAAGCCCTGTTTCACGAAACTCCTCAATCTTTGCAATACAAGGTGAAATTGCCGCAATTTTTCCTTTATACCCCAAGACCTTCTTCATATATACAGCAAGGCACAACATTGGACTGTGGACTGGGGAGAGATTGGAAAAAAGCTCAGGTTTATGTCGTTGCACATAATTTACGACTGCCGCGCAAGGTTGTGAAATCAGCTTTTTCCCGGGATTTTTCTCCAGATATCGCAAATGTGCCCAAGTGCAGATATCTGCTCCGAAGCTTACATCATATACCTTTTTGGCACCATGGTCCTGCAGCCACTGAAGAGCATGACGCCAGCTTCCGTCGAATGCAATCTTGATGGAAGGCGCTGCTATCAGCGCAATTTCCTGCCCCTTTTTCAAATCCTCAAGAAATCGCATGGTATCATCAACATATGACCTTGCTCCATGCGAACAGGCTCTGATGCATGCACCGCACTTGATGCATTTTTCGTCATCTATTGTGATTTTTAATTTGCCGTTTTCGTCCATCCGGGCTACATTTGCATCCCCTACAGGGCATGCACGCACACAGGCATTGCATCCTACGCATTTATCAACGTCTACATTAATAATACTCATAATTTTAACTTAGTGAATTGATACACTATCCTTTCATTACATGATAAAGTTTCTTGTGTAGTAATTTTTTGTACAAATTGCATAATTTTATTATAAAAAATGCAAACAAATATGTCAACATGTGAATATTTATAATAATACTTTCATTTTCTACCCATAAATACACCCACAATCAGGTATTTCTTCCTCACGATAATTTATTCTTCTTTTTTCTGCATTACCTGCTATACTGCTATCTATGCCCTTTCTTACAAGCTGACACACACATTCCACATGCACCGTCCCCCCAAACTGGTCCACTCCTCTCACTCTCTTCACTTCATACCCGCCATCCGCCAACACTTTCAAATCTCTCGCCAGTGTAGCAGAATCGCAGCTGACATACACAATCCTCGCAGGCTGCATTGCCAGTATGGTTTCTAAACACTTGTCATCGCAGCCTTTTCTGGGTGGGTCCACTACGATTACATCTGCATATAGACCTTCTTTTTTATATTTATCAGGTAAAACTTCCTCTGCCTTCCCGACATAAAATTCCGCATTGGTGATTCCGTTTACGCGGGCATTCTCTTTTGCGTCTTCTATTGCCTGCGGAACGATTTCCACACCATAAACCTGTTTAGCACTCTTAGCAAGGAAAAGAGAGATTGTACCTATTCCGCAATACAAATCCCACACCGTTTCATTTCCCGTCAAACCTGCATACTCCAACGCAAGGCTGTACAACCTCTCCGTCTGACCCGGATTGACCTGATAAAAAGAAAGTGGGGAAATTCTAAACTTTACTTCTCCTGTCACATTTGTGCTACTGTCTACTGATTCCAAAATCCTGATACTGTCTTCTATATAATCCTTTCCCCACAATGTCCTTGTTTCTTTTCCCATGATAACATTATTTCTCTCAGTGTTGATATTAACAGAAATGCTGACAATACGCCTTCCGTCAGAGTCTATACCCGTCGGTCTTTCACCAAAATCTATCCCCATCGCGCTTCCGCTAAAGCTTATCTCAGTCAGTTTTCTAACCAGTTCCTCCTGCGCAGGGAGTTTTTTCCCATTGATAACCAGACACACCATGATTTCTCCTGACGCAAAACCAGTACGAATTAAAATATGACGAACCAAACCTTCGCCCGACGTCTCACGATATGCCGGAATACTATTTTCCCTCATATATGACAACACTGTTTCCAAAATCTGTTTGTTCTCGTGCGCGCCAAGTGCACAATCGGTATTATGAATTATGTCATGTGTACGTCCAGCATAAAAGCCCGTAATCAGATTATTGCTTTTATCGTACCCCACCGGAAACTGCGCTTTGTTCCGGTAATGCCACGGATTCTCCATTCCTATGATCTGCTCCATAACCGCATCCACATGCTCCGGCACAAAACCGCCTATGCGAATCAGGTTATTCCTAATCTTGTCCTGCTTAAACTCAAGCTGTCTTTCATATGCCATCGCCTGAATCTGGCATCCGCCGCATTGTCTATGGAAAGCGCAGCGCGGCTCCACACGAAAAGAAGAAGGTGTTATCACCTTCTCCAGTCGCGCGTATCCGTAATTCTTTTTTACTTTTGTAATTCTTGCTTCCACGATATCCCCGATGACAGCGTCTTTGACAAATAGGGCATAACCGTCTATCCTGCCGATTCCCTCACCGTCATTTCCTATATCTTCAATTTCAACTGTCACAATATCATTCTTCTGAAATTCCATATCCAATCCTTCAATCTCTTACATGAATCAGTCCTTCTATTTGATACAAGATTAGCAGCACAATTCATTGCCATAAATCATTTACTCTATTCATTTTCTTTACTGCAATTAATAAACTTTCAGATTATTCAATTCCTCGACCGCAATATCTTTTTCCAACCACTGGTAACGGAACAGGGCGTATCCGTCATAACCCAGCTGCCTTGCAACCGCATACTGGTATGCCAGATTGGCATTACTTGAGGCCCAGCCCAAGTCGGTTTTGGATGATGTTCCAACCCTGTAAAGAGCAATTCCCACATAGATGGGAATATCCCGTTTGTTTAGTTTAATCCATTCACTGCATCTATCCGTAAACATGTTTTTCACTGCGCCGTCTGTCACATAGATGTCAGTCCAGTAAATCTGCGGCATAATATAGTCAATATATCCCGGAGAGGAAAGCCATGTGTCAATATCCGCACCTTGCGCGCGTGCATTATCGAGATTTCCTGCCGGGCTGATTCCAAATGTACAATTGGGATTTACGGATTTAATCGTCTCGTACACCTGTGAAACCATCAAATTAACGTTCGCCTTTTTTGATGCAATACTCAATTGATTAGCCATACCTGAAACATAAAAATAATCGTCGAAATGAATTCCGTCCACGTCATAATTGCTTACTATTTCCTTAACGCCATTTGCGATTAAGTCTCTGGTTTCCTGCCTTGCAGGATCAAGCGCCAGACAAATTTGTCCGCTCGAGCCTTTATATTCTATCGTATACGGAAGAAACATCTGATAATATGGCGTTGCCATGAAACTGACAGTAGTCTCAGTATCACGAGAAAGCCGATAAGGATTTATCCATGCCTCAAACTTCAGATTCTTGCTGTGCGCAATTTCAATCATAATTTTTAACGGGTCATAACCGGGATTGCTTCTGTCTGTACTTATGTATGTTGACCACGGATAGTAATCAGATGGATACAAAGCATCACCCATTGCACGAACATGCACGATTACGGTATTCATACCATATTTGGCAACATTATCGTACATATCCGAAACCTTTTTCCTAAAAGCCGCCTCACTTTTATCCTGTAAGTACTCTTCGATATCATAATAAGAAATCCAGCAAGCCTTTTTATCATTATCCGCCGCCTGAACATTGATTTTGGCAGTTGGCAATGCCATAATAAGTGAAAGCAGTATTGCAGTTGATAATATATACGCAAATATCTTTCTATATGTGTTTTTCATACTTTTTTCCTTTATTTGTCTACTCCATCATGGTTCCCTTGATATTGGAATCAAACAGCCTGTTAAATCCCAGCCACCCTGTGTCCGTCGCATTATTCATCAATTCTGTAAAAGTCTGAAGCTTCGCATCCGTGTTATCTGCGAAGTTCAACGCCAGCGCCTCCATAATTGCAGGCTTTTTCGGAGAGCCGAATTCATATTCCCCATGATGCGCCAGAATACAGTGCTTCAATTCATTCTCCAGAATTTTAGGGAACCCTGAAATTTTTCTGATTTTTTCTCCCACCATTTCGGTTCCGATTACGATATGCCCCAGAAATTGTCCGTCATCCGTATAATCATTTTCCGGGAAAAGAGAAAGCTCTCTGGTCTTTCCGATATCGTGGCAGATTGCCGCACTGATAAGCAAATCCCTTTTCAAAAGCGGATACTGACTGCAGTAGTAATCGCACAGCTTAGTTACACTTAGTGTATGCTCAAGCAGTCCGCCCATGAAACTGTGGTGTATCGTCTTCGCTGCCGACGAATTGCGGAACGCTTTGACAAATTGTTCATCTTTTACAAAAAATTCTTTTAACAGCTCTTTCAAATATGTGTTCTGAATGCTTTCAATATATTCAAGCAGTTCCTTCATCATAGCATCTATGTTTTTACTGCTGACCGGAAGGTACTGTGCCGGGTCATACTCCCCCTCTTTACAGCATCTTACTCTTTTCACATTGACCTGCAAAGCTCCCTGAAAGCTTATTACATCTCCATGGACTTCAATATAATTCAGGACATCGAACTCCTCAATTCCCGCATTGTTCGGATCCCAAATTTTTGCATCTATCGTTCCGGTCTTATCCTGCAAAATCACGTTATCATACGGTTTCCCATTCTTCGTGACCGCAGACTGTTTATGCTTACACATATAGACATCGGACATTCTGTCCCCTTCTTTATAATCCTTAATATACTTCATACTCTGCACCATTTTACAGACAAAATGCCTGCACTTTCCTTTCTCTGGTTTAATATATCAAACTCCTACATCTCCCCCAACGTAACTTCCACCCTCATTTCCTGAAAGCCGTCAATTCCCTGACGGCTCAGGATAATCGTAATAACATCGTCCGGCGCTGTATTATAGAGCGCATTTAACAGCCCGTTATAATTTGTAATTTCAATATCTCCTATTCCGGTAATAACGTCCCCACTCTGGATTCCAGCTACCATGGCAGGCGAATCCATTTCTATCTCTTTAACATAAGCGCCAAGCGGCATTCCTGATTCCAGATTTGCTTTCTGCGGAACATCGGTTCCATGAATCCCAAGGTAAGCGCGTGCCTGGTTATTTGACATTTTTGTTATAGTATTTTTTAATTCTGATATCCCATAAGCAGAAATAAGATTTTCTCTGTCCTTACTATTATAGGAGTTATCAATAATACCTATAACCTTACCTTTCAGGTTGATTAGTACACCTGTTGCGTTGAGGCTCCCGTATATATCTGTAGATATCAGCTTATATGCGGAATCCACCTGATCAATAACGTTTCCCGCTGACGTCACTATTCCATAACTCACAGAACCGCTCGTTCCTGTCGGGCTTCCCAGCGCTATAACAGGGGTTCCTGCCAAATTACCGGCGCTAGAGCTTCCCAGACTTGCAATAGTAATAGTATCACTAGTTCTTTTATCAATACGTGATAATGAAACGGATAAAACGGCAAGTCCTGTAGATGCATCCTTTTGAACTAAATCGGCTTCCGCCCGCGTATTATTACAGAAGGTCACAAGAATTCTATCTGCACCCTTAATATTATTCATGCTTACTAATATCAGCATAGCCCGTCCATTGTCTGCCACAATGACTCCTGAAGCCTCAGCCTCATTTTCATACGGGTTGTTAAACCAGTCCACATCCGAAGTAACTCCTGTGACCGTCACAAGTGAACGTTCAACATCCTTTGCCAGCTTGGCAAGTTCTTCATATACCGACTGGTATTCATCCAGCCCGAATGTTACTTGGGCAAGCAGCTCCTCAATCTGTGCATCTTCAAGTTCAACCGGCTCGGTATCGTCCTCAATCATTTCCTCTGTCAGCATATCCTCCGGACTCATTTCCTCTTCCTGAGTAACGGTTTCCTCCAAGAATTGCACCTCTTCAGCCTCTTCTTCAGGATACAGCCAATTATTGATCACAGGCTCTAAAATCAAAAATGTAAGACATGCCACAATACCGAATACTACTGCCATTGATGCAGTAATTATTGTTCTGCGCAGCAGCTTTTTCTTGTTGACCGGTTTCTGCTTAATTTTTTCGCGCAGAAAATCGGTCTCCATAGAGAGTGTATATTCTGCCTGCTCCTTTATCTCTTCATTAGAACCGTTTTTTTCTGTTTTGTTTACATTATCATCGGCCATAATCACGGACAGGCTCCTTTCTAAATCTTCCCTGCAACTAAGTATATCTTTTTCGTAGTAAATTTACAAGGATTATGGTAAGATATTTACAAACGACATATGCGAGGCACAACATGAACAGTAAAGTATTACACGTTTTAGAATATAACAAAATTATAGAGCAATTGGTCGATAAAGCGACTTCCGAACCCGGCAGGAAGCTCTGCAGAGAGCTTACGCCCATGACCGACCTTGAACAAATCAACCGCGCGCAGGCTGAGACCGCAGACGCACTCAGCCGTATTTTCAAAAAGGGTTCTACTTCTTTTGGCGGCAATAAGGATCTGGGTATGTGCATCAAATCTCTTGAAGTCGGAAGTTCGTTATCGATTCCCGAACTTTTGAACATCGCCGCCCTATTGGAAAATGTAAACAGAATTAAGGCCTATGGACGAAGCGATAGAGAAGATGCTCCTGAAGATACGCTTAGCGAATATTTTGACGGATTGGAGCCTTTGACTCCTCTGGCAAATGAAATCAGAAGATGTATTTTATCCGAAGAGGAAATCGCAGATGATGCCAGTCCGACCCTGAAGCACATTCGCAGAAGCATGGCTCTTACCAATGAAAAAATCCATTCACAGCTTGCTTCCATGATAACCGGTTCATGCCGCACTTATCTTCAGGATGCCGTTGTAACAATGCGTAATGACCGTTACTGCATACCGGTAAAGGCGGAGTATAAAGGACAGGTTTCGGGTATGGTTCACGACCAGTCCTCCACCGGCTCAACCTTTTTCATTGAGCCTGCTGCCATCGTTACACTGAATAACGAGTTAAAAGAGCTTGCCATAAAGGAACAGAAGGAAATCGAAGTAATCCTTGCAGACCTGAGCGTTCAGGCCGGTATGCATACTGATGCACTTGCAAACGACCATAAGCTCATGACAACTCTGGATTTTATTTTTGCCAAGGCTTCTCTTGCCATGGATGAAAACGGTACCATGCCCATATTTAACACTGAGCACCGCGTACGCATCCGCAAGGGACGGCACCCTCTTTTGAATAAGAAAAAAGTTGTACCAATAGATATCGAACTTGGTATGGACTTTGATTTATTGATTATTACGGGACCTAATACCGGCGGCAAAACCGTTTCCCTGAAAACAGTAGGACTGCTCACACTGATGGGGCAGGCGGGCCTTCACATCCCAGCGCTTGACCGTTCGGAATTGTCTGTTTTTACGGAAGTCTATGCGGATATCGGAGACGAGCAGAGTATTGAGCAGAATCTCTCTACTTTTTCCTCACACATGACNTCCATCGTCTCTATCCTGCAGAATGCAGATGCGGATTCTCTGTGTCTGTTTGANGAACTTGGAGCCGGNACNGANCCGACNGAAGGCGCCGCNCTGGCTATCTCTATTNTGGATTATCTGCATGACAGAGGTATCCGCACTATGGCGACCACGCATTACAGTGAGCTGAAAGTATATGCTCTGACTACGTCTTTTGTGGANAANGCCTGCTGTGAGTTTAACGTGGAAACGCTGCGTCCCACTTACCGCCTNTTAATCGGTATTCCCGGTAAGAGTAACGCCTTTGCCATCTCTTCCAAGCTGGGATTGCCTGACTATATTATAGAAGAAGCTAAAAAGCATATTACCAAAGATCAGGAAAGCTTTGAAGATTTATTGGCCGATTTGGAAAACAGCCGGGTTACAATCGAAAAGGAACGTTTGGAAATAGCATCATATAAAGAGGAAATCAAAGCTCTTGAAGAACGGCTCAAATCCAAGAATGAAAAAATCGACCAGTCAAAGGAACATATTTTAAATAAAGCCCATGAGGAAGCCAGGCAGATACTGCAGGACGCCAAAGATTTGGCGGACGAAACGATTCGNACATTCCAAAAAGCNGGTNCAAATACTTCAATGAAGGACCTGGAAAAATCGCGNCAGAAAGTACGGGATAAAATTTCCGAGAAAAATAAAAAATTATCCGTGTCAGCATCCGATAAGCCGACTCATAAACTGCTTAAGCCGAATCAAATATCTCTTGGNGATTCCGTAAAAGTCGTTTCTATGGGGCTGACAGGAACCGTAAACTCTCTTCCCGACAGAAACGGCAAANTNTTNGTGCAATGCGGTATCATTCGCTCTCAAGTGTCTTTAGACGATTTGGTTTTGCTTGAGGAGAAATCAAACGTGTCTGTGGATAAATTGCGTCGAACAGGTTCAGGCAAGNTGAAAATGTCTAAATCCTACTCGGTTTCCACGGAAATCAATCTGCTTGGAAAGACTGTGGACGAAGCTCTTTCAGAACTGGATAAATATATGGATGACGCATATCTCGCGCATCTGCCAAGCGTGCGCATTGTACATGGAAAAGGCACCGGAGCCTTGAGGAGTGCCGTGCAGAACTATCTGCGGCGCTGTAAATATGTAAAAGATTACAGGCTGGGTGAATACGGCGAGGGAGACGCAGGAGTTACTATTGCGGAGTTTAAATAGAATTCACGAACTTAGGAGGTTGCTTTTAGCATGGTCAGTAAACAGAAAATATTAATCGTAGATGATGACAACAATATTGCGGAACTCATTTCTCTCTATCTGACTAAAGAGTGTTTTGAAACAATGATAGTAAACGACGGTGAATCCGCACTTACCGCTGTCAAAAATTTTGAGCCTAACCTGATGCTGCTTGACTTGATGCTTCCCGGCATTGACGGCTATCAGGTCTGCCGCGAGGTCCGTAACAAAACTTCACTTCCAATTATCATGCTTTCCGCTAAGGGAGAGGTTTTCGATAAGGTATTGGGCTTAGAGCTTGGCGCCGATGATTATATGGAAAAACCGTTTGATTCCAAAGAACTTGTTGCAAGGGTAAAGGCCGTGCTGCGCCGTTATAAGCCTGCCGCTTCAACCCTCGAAGCTTCCGATATAAAATGCGTGGAATATCCCGACCTTATCATCAATCAGACAAATTACTCTGTCATCTATATGGGTCAGACGGTAGAAATGCCTCCGAAAGAATTGGAGCTTCTTTACTTTTTGGCAGCTTCTCCCAACCACGTTTTTACCAGGGAGCAGCTGCTTGACCAAATCTGGGGATATGAATATATAGGCGATACACGCACGGTTGATGTACATATCAAGCGTCTGCGCGAGAAAATAAATGACCATGAAAAATGGAAAATTGCTACAATCTGGGGCATCGGATATAAGTTTGAGGTCAGAACTTAAGACGTATATGAGAGGACGAAAATGACATGAGAAAAACTTTATATATTAAGTTCATCCTTGCATATATAATTTTCGGATTTTTTGGATTCGTTGTTGTCGCTACTTTTGTATCGAGCATGACCTTAGATCACCTGAAGAAAGAAAAAGCAGATTCTCTTTATCGTGAAGCAACTTTAATTGCCAATACTTATGCCTCTGACCTGTATAACAGCGAAACTACTTTGGAGGCCGTAAAGGATCAGATAGACGCTATTTCCGTTTATTTAAATGCTTCTATCTGGATTATCAACCCATCCGGACGTATGGTACTGGATTCCTCCACTCCTATGGATGTTGAAAATGAAGTTGTGATTGAAAACTTNGACCCTACTGTCACAGAAGGCTCATATTATACTACCGGTAATTTCTTTGGCACTTTTACNGAAGATACTCTCAGTGTTTTTGCACCTATTACTTCTGATTTTAAGGTAAAAGGATATGTGGTCATTCACTCACCTATGAGCATTATNCAGTCTTCCACCGACAGCATGCTGAACATTTCTTATTTTATGCTTATTATACTGTTCCTGCTATCATTGATAATTTTGATTTTCTTNACAGAGCTGGTATATATTCCACTGCGTAAAATTACAGAAGCAACCGAGCAATACGCAAGCGGAAACATGCACTATGAATTTTCCGTAGAGAGTGTGGATGAGATGGGTTATCTGGCTGCCATGCTTTCATATATGGCAAGTGAAATCGCACGTTCCGAAGACGATCAGAAACATTTCGTAGCCAATGTTTCNCATGATTTCCGTTCACCGCTTACCTCTATAAAAGGCTATCTGGAAGCTATGCTGGACGGCACGATTCCGCCCGAAATGAATGAAAAATACCTCACNATCGTTTTGAATGAAACAGAACGTNTGACTAAGCTTACCAACAGTCTGTTGACNTTAAANAACTTAAATACCAAGGGCATACTTTTAGAGCGGACGGATTTTGATATCAATTCCACAATCCGTAACGTAGCCGCTTCTTTTGAGGGAACCTGCAAAGAGAAAAAAATTGCAATCGAGCTTGTTTTAACCGGAGAAAAAATGTATGTTTCNGCTGATATGGGAAAAATTCAGCAGGTGCTNTATAACTTATTGGATAATGCAATCAAATTCAGCCATCANGACTCTATAATAAAACTGGAAACNACAGAAAAACATAACAAAGTCTTCGTCAGCGTCAAAGACTCCGGAATCGGCATTCCGAAGGATAATCTGAAACTTATCTGGGACAGATTCTATAAATCGGATATATCACGCGGAAAGGATAAAAAAGGTACAGGGCTGGGACTTGCTATCACTAAAGAAATTATCCGNTCNCATGGAGAAAATATAAANGTTATNAGCACGGAAGGCGTTGGNTCNGAATTCATTTTTTCNCTNCCNAAGTCTGATATNGAAGATGAAGACTAACCGTTGCACAATCAATTCTTCTATGGAAAATGAATATCACTCTTCACGTATCAGTTCTTCCACTGAAGATTGTGCAGGTCGCCNTTCATCTGCATGTCANTGAAATTATTCTGTCTGAGCGCCTCATACANNACGATTGCTACCGCATTGGAAAGATTCAGGGAACGTATATCATCAAGCATCGGAATCCTGATACAATGCTCCTCATTTTCTACCAGAATCTCTTCCGGAATTCCGCCGCTTTCTTTTCCGAACATGATGAAATCATCCGNTTTNAAAGCNGCNTCCGTATATACTTTTTTNGCNTTGGTCGTTGCCATCCATATTGTTGCATTCGGATGTTTATCCAGAAATTCCTGATANTTCATATANCGTGTCACATCCAGATGCTCCCAGTAATCCATNCCTGANCGCTTAATGGATTTCTCATCCAGNCGGAATCCCAGCGGCTCAATCAGATGCAGTCCGGTNCCCGTCGCNACACACGTTCTCCCNATATTCCCCGTATTCGCCGGNATCTCCGGTTGATGTAATACAATGTACATACNTGCTGCACCTTTCTAATAANCAATAAGNGGTTGTGAAACTAAATATCTCTGGTGACGAACTTGANCAAAATAAACAAAAACGGGGCTCATTGCGAAGCAGAGACGCCCCGTTTTTGTTTATTTTGTTCAAGTTCTGGTTATTGAAATAGAGTTTTGTAATTATACAAATCAATAAATTAGTATCTTTCATAACGTAGTTGTACAACATAGACAATATCAAAAGCAGGTACTGTGAAGCCGCCGGTCCTTAGGTGCCGTATTTTGGCACCTTAGTACCGCTGCGGCTGAGCGTAGCGCAAGCGTGCCTGCGTTGATTTGTCTATGCTGTACAACGGCCGTCTTGAATACAATCACTTCTTCTCTGCCCGCAGTCTTCCGATGAACTCCGCCAACCGCTCCATCGCCGTCTTAATATTCTCCATTGAAGCCGCATATGAAATACGCAGGAATCCTTCGCCGCAGTCTCCGAACGCTGTTCCCGGAACGACAGCCACTTTCTCTTCCTGTAAAAATTTTACCGCAAATTCATCACTTGTCATACCGAATTCTTTGATGCATGGAAAAACATAAAATGCACCGAAGGGTTCAAAACACTCCAATCCCATCTCTTTAAAAGCATGCATCAGATATCTTCTCCTCTGATTGTATGCTTCCCGCATTTCATCCACGTCATCATCGCCGTTTCTCAATGCTTCTACAGCTGCGTACTGACTGGTGGTAGGAGCGCACATAATAGCAAACTGATGAATTTTCAACATCTGTGTAATAATCGCTTCCGGTCCGCAGGCATAGCCAAGCCGCCAGCCTGTCATGGCATAGGCTTTAGAAAAACCATTGATCAGAATTGTTCTCTCCATCATACCGGGAATTTCTACGATAGATACATGTTTTTCCTTATATGTAAGTTCGGAATAAATCTCATCGGAAATAACAAATATGTCATGCTTTATTATTACCTCTGCAATAGCCTCCAAATCTTTTCTTTCCATAATAGCGCCTGTCGGATTATTCGGAAACGGAAGAATCAGGATTTTCGTCTTATCGGTAATAGCATTCTCTAACTCCTGCGCTGTCAGCCGGAATTCATGTTCCGCCTTTAATTCTATAATAACCGGAACGCCGCCTGCCAAAATGGCACAAGGTTCATACGATACATAACTCGGCTGTGGTATCAACACCTCTTCTCCGGGGTTGAGCATAGCGCGCAATGCGGCGTCGATTCCCTCGGAACCGCCCACTGTTACGAATACTTCATTCTTAGGATTATACTCCACACCATGTTTTCTTTTCAGATAATGGCAGATTTCTTCCTTCAATTCCTTCAACCCGGCGTTAGAAGTATAGAAAGTACGTCCTTTTTCCAAAGAATAAATGCCCTCGTCTCTGATATGCCACGGCGTATCAAAATCCGGCTCTCCTATACTAAGTGAAATCACATCATCCATTTCACTTACGATATCAAAGAATTTCCGAATACCTGAAGGCTTAATCTCAACTACCTTGTCAGCTAAAGGATTTCTCATGGTGTCACCTTCTCTCTGGTGTCTTCATATTTCTTCGCCAAAATGGTTCCATGGTCTTTATATTTTTTCAAAATAAAATGAGTCGCCGTACTGAGTACGGTATCCAGAGTGGAAAGTTTGTCTGATACAAAACCGGATATCTCTTTTAAAGATTTTCCTTCCAATGTAACAAGCAGATCAAAACCTCCTGAAATCAGATAAACGGAATTGACCTCCGGATATTTGTAGATGCGCTCAGCTATATTGTCAAATCCCTGTCCGCGCTGCGGCGTTACCCTGACTTCAATAAGGGCAGTTACCTTTTCAATAGAAGTCTTTTCCCAATCAATAAGCGTATGGTAACCGCAAATAATTCCTTCGTTTTCCATTTCAGCAAGCTCATTCACAATATCAATCTCTTCCACGCCCATGAGAACCGCCAGCTCCTTCATATCTATCCGGCTGTTTTTCTCAATTATTGCCAATAATTTCTCTCTCATCAACTTATCCCTTTTCCTTTCCTATTAATTACAACGTTTCCTCTCAGTCTATGTTCTTTGATACAGTTTATACATCTGATCTGCTTTAGGCAGTTCCAAAAAACGCTTTTCTTCTTCATTGAAAAGAACCCTGTCGTTTCCCGATGTAGTCTTCCCGACTATCACTGCCGGCACTCCCTCTTTCCTAAGCGCTGCGGTCATTCCTATTCCATCCACAGCGGTCATAAGAAGGCTTCCGCCTGACAATAATTCATATGGGTTCAGGTCAAAAAATTCACAGACCTCAATAGTCTCCTGTCTGACAGGCAGTTTCTTTAAATCTATTTCCAGTCCGACGCCCGCTTCATCCGCCATTTCCCATAGAGCTCCGAAAATGCCGCCCTGTGAAACATCGTGCATTCCGCAGACACCAGACTTAAGGGCGGCGGCAGCCTCCGGCAGAATAGAAAGAAAACATTCAAATTCTTCCGCCTCTTCTATCATCCTGACGGGATATCGGGTAAGCAGTTCTGACTTGTATTCTTTGGCAATCATCGACGTGCCTTCCAATCCGATCCACTTACTTACTATTACGTCCTGTCCGGGTTTTACTTTTCTTAATTCCGAGGAATTCGCTTTTTTCCGCTTTCCGATCCCCGTGACTGTCAGCACAGGCCTCTCTATATTTACCGTCACTTCAGTGTGTCCGCCTATTATCTGCACTTTAAAACGGCTGCAGGCTTCTTCTGCCTGACTCATCATTTCCTGTAATTCTTTTTCCTCAGTATTCTCAGGAAACATACCGGAAATCAATACGCCTACCGGCTCTGCACCTGCGGCAGCTACATTATTTAACGCCCTGTGTATCCCATGAGTACAGACAATATCTATGGAGGCGCTGACAGGATTAGTAGAAATAACAGTCTCTTCATCTTCTTCAAACGACATAACGGCACAGTCTATCCCTACGCCTGCGCCGCACAAAACTTCGTCTCTTACAGTTTTTATTTGTTTTAAAACGGAACGTTTAAGTACGTTCTCCGATACTTTGCCGTTTCTCATAACAATCCCACGTTCTTACTCAAATTGCAAATTTGCAGCTCTTTCTTATGGTTCCGGCACTGTCCAGGCTGCTGCCTCAACCGCTGCCTGCGCCGCTGCTGCCTGTGCTTGTGCATTAGCTGCCTGTGCCGCCTTATATGCGCTTGCTACGGCTTTTACCTGATCTATACTGCCTGACGCAACCGCCGCCATAATCTCATTGTACGCTACGGGGTCTGTAGTCGAAATCCCCACCGTTGCACTTCTTGGCGAATTCATATAACTACTGCTGTTTATCTGCTCTCTGCTGACTTCTACACCGTCAACCGTAACTACTTTCCACAACTGCGCCCTATATCCGATATGCGCTGACTGAATGGAACAGTAGCCAAGCGGCAGTGAGGCATCTGTATTTATAATCTCTTTATCCGGCTCAATCTTCTCTAAAACCTTACTTTCATAAGTAACCTGTCTGTTACTGTCTCTGGTCTCCACTCCATAGATGGTAAAAGTAATCTTCTTATCGTCCGTAGTGTAACCTTCAATATAAATAGGATATTCCGAACTGTTTACAAACTTAAAATCTTTCCCCGAAGATTCCGCTATGGCTGCATCGGCAGAAGGGTCTACATATGTAACGATCATGGAATGATTGTTTCTCTGTGTTACATCCATCTCCGAAATCAGTACGGCGTTATATAAAGTAGTGGACACCTGACAAACTCCGCCTCCTAAGCTATCTACCACCTGACCATTCAGATATGAACTCGCCTGATAATATCCGTTTCCCTCGGTAAAAGGAGTTATTTTATCAAGTGTGGAAAATTCATCTCCCGGATACAAGGTCGTTCCGTCAATGAGCCTGCATGCATTTGTCACATTTCCGCCTCTGTTACTGCCGGAACTGCTAAAAGAAGTGGTAAATGTTCCCAACACATCCGTTACCCGTGCCAGCTCTTCCGCAGTACCCCGCGGCTCAATTACATCAATTACCAGATCAACGTCACATACAGATCCGTCCCAATCACTAATAAGATATTCATACAAGGCGTCTACGGAAGCATCTGTATCAACCGCAATTCCCTTCTGTCCTTCAGTAATCTGAAATTCTTCGTCAACTCTTATCAATGTTGCATCAACTGCATCCTGATTATACTGAACGCCCTGCTCCTCAATCAATGTTCTAATCAGCTCTTTATCAAAATCAAAGGCTATCTGATAAACCTTATTTTCGTGTTCCAAATCCTTCAGCACTTTATAGCACTGAACTATATTGCCGTCTTTTCCAAGAGACGCCGCTTCAGATATGATCTCCGGATTACCCCATTTAAGACCAATCTCCGATGCTGTAGTTATAATCTCATTATCATCAACTGCATGCAGCGTAATCTGTGTATCGGCAAGAGAATCAACATAATTCTGTACGGCATTTTCAGCCTCAGACGCAGTCATTCCCGAAAGGTTTATATCATTTGCATAAATCCCTGACTCGATCTTATCCTCTTTAGCATTTACCGTCATGCTCATCGAAAAAACAGCAACATATACTGCTGAAACAACGGCCAGACATTTCACAACTCTGCTCATAATTTTCTGCCTTTCTTATTTCATTGATTCCATGAAAAAAATATGATAAACTAATTTTTAGCTACATTGCCACACTTGCCAAAAGCGGTATTACCATTGCTAAAATTAATACAATGACGATGATAGCCGATATAATCTGTTTTGATTTTTTATTATGCCAAGAAAACATAACTAAAACCTCCTGCCTACTGAAAGGATATTATATATGAAATTTCCCCTTTTTGCAAGTTTTATTGTCTTTACTATATGGCTTACCTACGAGATTGGCAAACACAATCGTATAGATGAGGCCGTCAATCAGGAATTCTGGCGCAAAGAGCATAGAGCAAATAAAATAAGAAGGAAACCTCTCGATGACCTTGACTACATCACTATTCCTTTTGACAGTCTCCCAATGCATATTTTACCGGATGATGAACGGGTTTCCGAGTATAAGGAAGTCCTCAATTCTTTATCCGACTCTAAAATAGTAAATTTCACCGGCATTACCAACACCGATTTGAAACTGCAATACGGTGCGCCCAATATTGATTTACTAAGTAAATATGACCAGAATTACACCGTACTGGCCAGAACCCTCAATATGTGGGCTGCCTATATATATGAAAAGGGCTATCCGAAAGAGGCAAGGGAAATTCTGGAATTCGCCGTATCCACAAAAACCGATGTGAGCGGCTCATACAAGCTTCTATGCCAAATTTATAAGGAAGAAAATACTCCCGAGAAAATAAAGGAGCTCTATCCTATTGTCGAATCCGTAAACTCAATTATGAAAAACACTATCTTCCATATTCTGCAAGAAGCTGAGCAATAATCCGGCTCGCTTCGCTGCGGGTAAGTTTCTCCACATCGTAGTCTACTTTTAGTTTATGCCTGTCCAACAATTTATATAACTGATTTTTTTGAGGTATGGTAACAGGCGTGTCTCTTTTCACATTATATTTTAAAGGTATCGGTTTGAAATCCTCTTCGTGTCCGTCAGAAAAAAGCTCTGCCAGTTTCTTATATAATGCCGATGTCGCTTTTGCGTCGGCAATCGCTCTATGCGCGCTATGCTCAATTTCAAAATGTCTGCATAGAAATTCAAGACTTCTGCTTTCTAAATCAGGAAGAAACTTTCTTGCCAATTTCAATGTATCAATTCCGTTTTTCTCAAAAGTAAGCTTCTCATTTACCGCCGCCCTTTTTACAAAAGAATAATCAAAAAGCACGCTGTGTCCAAGAAGTATATCATCACCGATAAAATCAAGAAGTTCCGGTAATATCTCCCTAATATCGGGAGCGTCTTTAAGCCGCTCATCGACTATTCCGGTCAATTCCGTAATGCGTTCCTCAAGCGCTCGTCTCGGATTTACAAATGTCTCCAGTATGGCGTCAGTATCTCCATTCCTTACTCTGACAGCGCCGATTTCTATGATTTTATCTTTCTTCGGGTCCAAACCGGTAGTCTCTAAA
>JAAUZS010000103.1 GCA_014804495.1 Lachnospiraceae bacterium | reverse complement strand
GATGGCTCTGTGGGCTTCATCTACATGAATGGGAAGCTGACATCCTTTGCGAGCAGGAAGGACTATGTGTTCTGGAATGTGTTTGATAAGTATGAGGTCAGAATCGTGCCCATGACTGAAACGCTCATCGGCACGGAAGTAACAAAGCATATGCTTTCACTGGTGCCCACACACCTCTATACGGAAGTGTCAGTGGGAGAAGGCGAAGTCGGTCTGGTATACTATGACAACGTAATGCAGAACCAACTTTCCAAGGGAGTATACCGCTTCTGGAATTACAATCATGCCGTTTCTTACTGCGTGCTTGATATGAAGCAGAAAGAATTGGATATCGTAGGGCAGGAAATTCTGACCAAAGACAAGATCGGTATCAGAATGAATATTGCTTGTATGTATAAAATACGGGATGCAGTGGAGTTCGTCGCAACGATTTCGGATTTGAAGGGACAGCTTTACCCTGCGATACAGCTTGTGATAAGGGAAATCGTGGGCAATTACAGGCTGGACGAGATACTTGAAGCGAAGGAGCAGATTTCCAAGGAAATCTACGAGGCGCTGAAAGGAAAGGAAGAAATGTTCTGCGTGAACTTCCTTACTGCAGGAATCAAGGATATCATACTACCCGGCGAAATCAGGGAAATAATGAATTCTGTCCTTGTGGCGGAAAAGGCTGCGCAGGCAAATGTAATCTCAAGAAGAGAAGAAGTGGCTTCTACCAGATCATTGCTTAACACTGCGAAGCTCATGGACGAGAACCAGACTCTCTACAAGCTGAAGGAGCTTGAGTATCTGGAAAAAATTTGTGAGAAGGTCGGTGAAATATCCGTTAACGGCAATGCGGGAATCATGGAGCAATTGGGGAAAATGATGGGGACTAGACAGCCGCAGTAATCTTATGCGGCTGTTTTTCTCGTATTGACAATTCAGGTGTATGGATTATAATTTAAATATATTTATAATAATCGAAATGCGAGATAAAAGTTTGAAAGTAAACTTTCAAACTATTGATTTTAATGTGCGCTAAAGCGCACAGGGGGTGTATTCATGAACCATCCGATTTGATTACGTTCAAAATGTTTGATTTACCGTGGAAAATGAAAAAGATCCACGGTTATTTTGGCGTACTCAAATAAAATATAAGGGGTGGTATTCATGAAAAGAAATCTTTTCTTTATGTATTCCATATCCTTTTTTCAGGGTATGGTTTTTTATTCGTCAATTGCGACACTATACCGCCAGGCCGCTGGGATTTCTATCTTTCAGATTACTTTGATAGAGAGTATTTCTTTAATACTTTCTCTCGTTTTTGAAATCCCGTGGGGAGTTTTGGCAGACCGCATTGGCTACAGGCGCACGATGATTATTTGTAATACTCTGTTTTTTATCTCCAAAATCATTTTCTGGAAGTCACAGAGCTTTGCTGATTTCCTTTTGGAAAGAGTGCTTCTTGCCATAGTCGTTTCCGGTATTTCGGGCGTGGATACAAGTATTCTGTATTTATCATGCAGCGAAGACGATTCCCAACGGGCTTTCGGTATTTATGGAAGTCTCGGTACAGCCGGGCTTTTGTCTTCCGCAGCAATTTATACGGTATTTATTAAGGAAAACTATCGAGCTGCCGGTTTTTTAACTGTCATTAGCTATGGCGTAGCGGCAATACTCAGCTTTGGATTGAAAGAAGTCAAAGCTACCAGCAAGGATGAAAGAACGTCTTTTAGGCATTCACTTACTATTTTAAAGGAAACTCTTTATAACAGAAGCCTGCTGCTTCTGATTGCCGGCGTCGCGCTTTTATATGAAGTGAATCAGACTATAACCGTATTTTTCAATCAACTTCAATATAAAAAAGCAGGTATGTCAGCCGGACTGATTTCCGGAGTTTATATTTTAATGACGCTTTCCGGCTTGGTAAGTGTATTTTCCGCGCCTCTCACCAAAAAATTAAAGCCACGATTCTTTGGGGCAATACTTTTTGCTGTTTGCAGTTTTGCATGCCTAATGTTGGCTTTTACAGAAAATCCATTTATTTCTGTTTTGGGCGTTTTACTTATCAGTATCTGTACCAGTTTGATGTCACCGCTTGGAACAGAACTGCAAAATAAAGCGATTACAGCGACTGACCGTGCGACTGCACTTAGTATGAGCACATTAATCATGGATTTGCTGGCGGTCTTTACAAATCTTGTTTTCGGGAAATTAGCCGAATTTGATTTGAGCGCTGCAATGTGCTTTGGCGGGGTTCTATGTATACTTGGAGTGGGTCTATATCTAAGCGGTTTAAAAAGAACGGATTGCAGATAAAAAATTTATGAGGGAGCGGCAGCCTAAAAATGCGCTGTCGCTTTGCTCCTTTGCATCTCATGAACCACGCTGAGCCCTATTGGTATAGATATCGCAAGCGTGAATACATCCGATACAGCCTGACATATTTCTACTCCGGTGAGCCCAAAGAAGTACGGCAGAATATAAATTAATGGTATGAAACAAAGACCTTGCCTTGCTGACGCCACAATTGATGCTTTTAATCCCTTTCCTATAGACTGCAGCATCATATTGCACATAACTATCCATGCATTAAGCGGAAAAGCGATTGCCTGATAGCGAAGAGCTGATGCTCCAACAGAGATTACCTCCGGGTCTCCTTTTCGGAATAAGGCTACCACCTCAGGTGCAAAAATAATTCCTGCGGCCCCAACGGCTAATAAAAACAGAAGGGCATATTTAACACAGAACCAAAAGGCTTCCAACACCCTTTCATATTTTCCGGCTCCGTAATTAAAGCCGCAGACCGGCTGGAATCCCTGTCCGAATCCAATCAACGCGGAGTTGGCAAACATTGCAACTCTCGATACAATGGACATTCCTGCAATTACGGCATCCCCGTAGCCTCCTGCCGCATGATTCAGGCAGATTGTTGCTACGCTCGCCAGTCCCTGCCTGCACAATGAGGGCGTACCACCGCGTATGATTTCTTTATAATAATGAAGATTTGGTTTAAAATTGCTGAATCGAATCTGAATATTTCCGCCCCGCCTTATCATAAGGATTAGCAGAACAAAGCTTATGTACTGACTGATTACCGTCGCCAGCGCAGCCCCCGTAATTCCAAGGTTACATGAAAAAATCAAAACCGGGTCAAGAATAATATTTAATACCGCTCCGGATACAATTCCTATCATTGCATAAAAAGCGCTTCCCTGAAANCGCATNTGATTATTCAGAACTAAAGAGGAAGTCATCGCCGGTGCTCCGAGAAGGATAATTCCNAGATANGAAATCGTATAAGGCAGTATCGTATCCGTAGAGCCGAGCGCATATGCCAATGGTTTGACGAATATTAAGCCTGCTGCCATCAATACAATTCCNGCTATAAACGCGGAGAAAAAGCCGACCGCCGACATTTTTTCCGCTTCCTCCATTTCGCCCGAGCCCAATTTTCTGGATATATAATTTCCTGAACCATGNCCNAAGAAAAATCCAATCGCCTGTATAATCGCCATCATTGAAAAAACGACGCCCACAGCTCCCGTAGCCTGCGTATTAATTTTTCCTACGAAAAAAGTATCCGCCATATTATAAAATGAAGTAATCAGCATACTTAAAATAGTAGGNCCCGCTAATGTGCACACCAACTTTTTAACCGGAGTCTCCAACATATAAGTNCGTTTTTCTTCTGCATTNGTAAACTGCATATTAATTACCTTACCTTTCCATAATTGCACACATATAAATTATAGCTCAAATTATATTTTTATTGTATACATCAAAATTATATGCTATCGTAGACATAAGTATAAATTTATGTATTTCCTTTATAATAATATCCTAATGATACTACTTTTACAATTAAAAATCTAATCACTAATAAGGAGAAATGTTATATGAACCCAAAAGCTTTTTTTCAATTATCCTATGGTCTTTATGTTGCTGCATCTAAATCAGATAAAAAAATGAGTGGCTGTATAGTGAACACCGTTACACAGGTAACAAATGACCCTCAGCAGATTATTCTTGCGGTAAATAAGCAGAACTTTACCTGTGAGCTTATACAAAAGTCAGGCATTGTTTCGATTTCCGTACTTTCGGAAAGCGCACCTTTTTCTCTTTTCCAACATTTCGGCTTTCAAAGCGGAAGAGACGTTGATAAATTCGTGGGAGTACCTTTTGCCATTACCGGACAGGAACTTCCGTATCTGACAGAACATACTACAGCATACTTTGACTGTAAAGTTATAAATTCTTATGATTTAGGGACGCATATGATGTTTCTTGCGTCAGTTTCGGATGCTGATGTCATTTCAAACGAAAAGGCTATGACTTACTCTTATTATCATGAATTCGTTAAGACTCAGGCATCTTCTGCAACACCTGCTGCCACAAAGGGCTGGCGATGCACGGTATGCGGCTATGTTTACGAAGGCGAAGAACTCCCGCCGGATTTCATATGTCCATGGTGTAAGCATGGGGTAGACGATTTTGAAAAAATTAATTGACAATTNGTTTCTACCGCGTTATGATATAAAAAATTCAATAACACCTAAACCGATGACGCGGAAGTAAAGGTGATGATGCTCCTACAGAGAGCCCGGAATGCTGAGAACGGGCGGAAAACAAGTCATTAAATGGACCCGCCGAGGGTGGTATCCTACTAAGTGTACAGTGTTGGCTGTAAATCAAGGTGGCACCGCGGATAGCTATTATTCGTCCTTGACATATTTTTGTCAAGGGCGTTTTTTATTGAATCAGAGAAAGGAGTATGACTTTAATATGATTCAGCCTGAACTTAATGTAATAAAAGAATTTCATCAACTAAATGAGTTTAAAACGGTTCCCGTCAGCATGGAAATTTTATCTGATATCAGAACTCCCATAGAAGTTCTGCGTATCCTCAAAAATGTTTCCAGCCACTGCTACCTGCTTGAGTCTGTTTCCGACCATGAAAAATGGGGACGTTATACATTTTTGGGCTATGACCCAAGTCTGGAAATCACCTGCCAGAACGGACATATGAAAGTAGGCGCTCTTTCCTTCGATACCACTGACCCCGGAAAATATATACGTCAGGTCATTGAAGAGCATAAAAGTCCGCGTTTTTCTTACCTTCCTCCTTTTACTGGCGGTCTGGTAGGATACTTTTCCTATGATTATCTGAAATATGCTGAGCCTTCGTTAAATCTGGATGCAGTTGACACCGAAGGATTTAAAGATGTAGATTTAATGCTTTTTGATAAAGTAATAGCCTTTGACAACTTCAAACAGAAAATTATATTGATCGTAAATATCAGCCTTGACGACCCTGATACGGAATACAACAGAGCCATTCTTGAACTGAATCAGTTAGCCGAGCTTATTAAAAACGGTACTCCTGCCAAGGATACCCCCGGCAGATGCACCACTGATTTTCAGCCGCTCTTTCAGAAAGATGAATATTGTTCTATGGTGGAAAAGGCAAAACACCATATCAAGGAAGGAGATATTTTTCAGATAGTCCTTTCTAACCGTCTGGAAGCCGGTTTTGAGGGGAGTCTGTTAAATACATATAGAATACTCCGTACACTTAATCCATCTCCGTATATGTTCTACTTTTCAAGCAGCGACATAGAGGTAGCGGGGGCATCTCCTGAAACGCTTGTGAAACTGGAAAACGGAGTTCTCCACACATTTCCGTTAGCCGGAACCAGACCCAGAGGAAAAACACCGGAGGAGGATAAAGCTCTGGAAGAGGAACTTCTGGCTGACCCTAAGGAGCTTGCGGAACATAATATGTTAGTAGATCTCGGCAGAAATGATATCGGAAAAATCAGCAAATTCGGCTCCGTAGAAGTGGAGAAATATCATAGCATAGAAAGATACTCCCATGTTATGCATATCGGTTCAACCGTGCGGGGAGAGATTCGGGATGATGAAGATGCACTCTCAGCCATAGACGCCATTCTTCCTGCGGGAACCCTGTCAGGCGCTCCGAAGATTATGGCATGCCAGCTTATAAATGATTTGGAAAACAATAAGCGCGGTATCTACGGCGGCGCCATCGGTTACCTTGATTTTACAGGCAATCTTGACACCTGTATAGCCATCCGAATCGCCTATAAAAAGAATAATAAAGTCTTTGTCCGCAGCGGTGCAGGCATCGTAGCGGATTCCGTTCCCGAAACGGAATTTCAGGAATGTCTGAATAAAGCGGCGGCGGTTATGAAGGCGCTAAAATCCGCCGAAGANGTAGAATAGGAAAAAAGCACAAACTCGCAGGTTGGGTAAGAATGGAGGATTAGTATGATTTTATTAATTGATAATTACGACAGCTTTTCATATAACCTGTTTCAGCTTATAGGCTCATTGAATCCGGATATAAAGGTAATCCGCAATGATGCGTTTTCCGTAAAAGAAATAGAAGAAATGAAACCGGAAGCTATCATCCTTTCTCCCGGTCCCGGCAAACCGGAAGACGCCGGCATCTGTATTGATGTGGTAAAAAAGCTTGGAGATAAGATTCCGATTCTGGGCGTATGTCTGGGACATCAGTCCATATGTACGGCTTACGGCGGCACCGTATCATATGCAAAGGAATTGATGCATGGCAAACAGTCCATGACGAAGCTTGATAAGGAATGTCCTGTTTTTAAGGGACTTCCCGATACTATTCCTGTAGCAAGATATCACTCTCTTGCCCTAATCGAAGACACATTGCCGGAATGCCTTACCATAACCGCCAGAACAGATGACGGCGAGGTCATGGCGGTAAAGCATAAGACTTATCCGGTCTATGGTCTGCAATTCCACCCGGAATCCATTCTCACACCGGATGGTAACACGATAGTTAAAAATTTTTTAGAAGAAAATAATAAATAAGAATGGAGGATTAATCAAAATGATTAAAGAAGCAATTATAAAAATTGTTGACAAACAGGATTTAACTTATGACGAGGCATATTCCGTAATGAATGAAATCATGAGCGGTGAAACCTCTCCTACACAGAACGCCGCTTTTCTGGCTGCCTTATCCACCAAAAGCACGAAAGCGGAAACAGTTGATGAGATTGCAGGCTGTGCTGCTGCCATGCGCGACCACGCACTGAAAGTAACTCATAATATGGACGTTCTGGAAATCGTAGGAACCGGCGGGGATGGCGCTCACAGCTTCAATATCTCAACAACATCCGCACTTGTCGCTGCCGCCGGTGGTGTAAAAGTTGCAAAGCACGGTAATCGTGCCGCTTCTTCAAGCTGTGGCACAGCAGACTGTCTGGAGGCGTTGGGAGTAAACCTCGACCTTTCTCCCGAAAAATGTGTCGAATTACTTGAAAAAACCGGCATTTGTTTCTTCTTTGCACAGAAATATCACACATCAATGAAATATGTCGGACCTATTCGTAAAGAACTTGGCATCCGCACTGTATTCAATATCTTAGGACCTCTGACTAACCCGGCTTCCCCTAACAGGCAGCTTCTGGGNGTATATGACCANTCTCTCGTAGAGCCTCTTGCAAGGGTTCTGTACAGTCTTGGAGTTAAAAGAGGTATGGTAGTTTACGGAATGGATAAGATGGATGAAATNTCCGCAAGCTCNNCCACTTTTGTCTGNGANTTTAANNANGGTGANTANAAATCNTATACNATCAAACCTGAGGATTTCGGACTTACTACCTGCAAAAAGGAAGACCTTGTCGGCGGCACACCTGATGAAAATGCGGCGATTACTATTTCCATCTTAAAAGGTGAGCAAGGTCCGAAGCGCAATGCGGTTCTGCTGAATGCAGGAGCGGCGCTCTATATTGCGGAAAAAGCGGAATCGCTGGCAAATGGGGTTAAGCTGGCTGGGGAGATTATTGATTCAGGGAAGGCGTTGGAAGTATTGGAAGCGTTTAAAGAAGAGAGTAATAAGTAAGAATTGATTAGGCTGTGATGAGCTACGGTGAATATATTCTCTTCAAATCCCATTATGCCGAGCATTCCACTGAGCCCCAAAATGCGGGTCTCAGTTCCATGGCATAGAGGGCTTCTCAGAGAATATATTCACCGTAGCTCCCGGCAAGGTTATTGAATTTATAATATGAAAGGACTTAAAACATGGCAAATATCTTAGATACCATAGCTGAATACGCCAGAGAGCGCGTACTACAGGCAAAGAAATCTCTCCCACTTGACGAAATAAAACGCCTTGCTCTTGCCGAGAACTGCAACACAGGCTTTCCATTTGAAAAAGCCCTCGCACAAGACGGCATCAGCTTTATTTGCGAATGCAAGAAGGCTTCCCCTTCAAAGGGACTTATTGCTGAAGATTTCCCTTATCTTGATATCGCAAAAGAATATGAAGCTGCAGGCGCATCATGTATTTCTGTTTTGACAGAGCCCAAGTGGTTTCTAGGCAAAAACGAATACCTGAAAGAGATAGCGCAGTCCGTATCTATCCCATGTATCCGTAAGGATTTCACGGTGGATGAATACATGATTTATGAAGCCAAGCTGCTTGGCGCTGGTGCGGTTTTACTGATTTGTTCGCTGCTTTCTACGGAAGATTTAAAACGTTACATTGAAATCTGTGACAGTTTAGGACTCTCAGCGTTGGTTGAAGCGCATGATGAAACGGAAATAACCTCTGCGATAGATGCAGNCGCACGTATTATAGGGGTAAATAACCGAAATTTGAAAAATTTTACGGTGGATATAAATAATAGCGGACGGCTACGTTCTCTGGTACCNGAAAATATTCTCTTTGTTGCCGAAAGCGGCATAAAGGGCAGGGAGGATGTAGCGGCACTGGAAAAGGCACATGTNGACGCGGTNCTGATTGGNGAAACNCTTATGCGGGCNAGNGATAAAAAAANCATGCTTGATGAATTAAAGGGATTATAAATGNCGTTATTATACAAGCAAAATAAAAAAATTGTTGCATGATGAGAAGAAGCCATAGTAATTAACAGGGAGGAATTATGACTAAAATAAAGATTTGCGGATTGCAGACAGAAGACGACATTTNCTATGTAAANGAATTGCNGCCGGACTATATCGGATTTGTNTTTCTACAGGGAAGACGCCGCTATGTATCNCCNGAAAAGGCTGCCGATTTGCGAAAGCTTCTGAATCCATCAATTCAAAGTGTAGGCGTATTTGTAAANGAATCTNTNGATAANGTNGCNGCNCTTTTACAAAACGATACNATTCANCTCGCNCAGCTTCACGGACAGGAAGATGANGCNTANGCGNNGGAACTTAAGCGCTTATGNAACAAACCCATTATCAAAGCCTTTATCATAAAANCAGAAAACGACATCAAAAAAGNACTAACTTACCCGGCCGACTATCTTCTGCTAGANAANGGACTCGGCACAGGAGAATCNTTCGACTGGTCGNTNATACAGAATATAGACAGACCTTTCTTTCTGGCNGGCGGNTTGAATCCTGAAAACGTAANAGAAGCNATAGCNNTTACNCNCCCTTACGNCGTNGANACCAGCTCNGGCGTNGAAACTGACTGTCGNAAGGATTACCATAAAATNAAATCTTTCATAAATNCTNTACGCAGTCTNAAATCTTAAGTCAGCAACCATGACTTATGATAACAGTTTCACAATTAGCTATCAATTTTATATAATCAATTGCGAAACTCTATTTCAATAACCAGAACTTNGACAAAATAAACAAAAACGGGGCGTCTCTGCTCCGCAATGAGCTCCATTTTTGTTTATTTTGTCAAAGTTCGTAACCTGCGATATCAATTTCACAATTGGATATATCAATCTTATATACAAAAAGGAGGCAAACTATGTCAAATTCTAAAGGCCGCTTCGGAGTTCACGGAGGACAGTATATTCCCGAAACTCTCATGAATGCCGTAATTGAACTGGAAGAAGCTTATAACCGCTACAAGGATGACCTTGAGTTCAACAAAGAACTTACGGAACTTTTTAACGAGTACGCCGGNCGTCCCAGCCGTCTCTACTATGCAGAGAAAATGACAAAAGACTTAGGCGGTGCGAAAATTTATTTAAAAAGAGAGGATTTGAACCACACCGGTTCCCATAAAATCAACAACGTTCTGGGACAGGCGCTTCTCGCCAAAAAAATGGGAAAAACCCGTCTTATCGCAGAAACCGGCGCCGGTCAACATGGCGTTGCCACTGCTACCGCAGCAGCGTTGCTCGGCATGGAATGTGTAGTCTTTATGGGCGAGGAAGATACTAAAAGACAGGCTCTTAACGTATACAGAATGCGCCTTTTAGGTTCAGAGGTCGTTCCCGTAAAAACCGGAACTGCAACCCTTAAAGATGCTGTTTCCGAGGCAATGCGTGAATGGACCAGCCGTATCGACGATACACACTACTGCCTCGGTTCTGTCATGGGACCGCATCCATTTCCAACCATAGTAAGAGATTTTCAGTCGGTCATTTCACGTGAAATCAAACAGCAGGTAATGGAAAAAGAAGGCAGACTCCCGGATGTAGTTATGGCATGTGTAGGCGGCGGCAGTAATGCCATGGGAACTTTTTATCATTTCATAGAAGATGAAACAGTTAAATTGATTGGCTGTGAAGCAGCCGGACGCGGAATCGATACTTTTGAAACGGCTGCTACGATAAACACCGGAAGACTGGGAATCTTCCACGGCATGAAATCATATTTTTGTCAGGATAAATACGGACAGATTGCACCTGTTTATTCTATCTCCGCCGGCCTGGATTATCCCGGCATTGGTCCCGAACATGCATGGCTCCATGATACAGGCAGGGCTGAGTATGTTCCTGTTACAGACGACGAGGCGGTTAATGCTTTTGAATATCTTTCACGTACAGAAGGCATTATTCCCGCTATTGAAAGCGCACATGCAGTAGCACATGCCATGAAGATTGCGCCTGAGTATTCCACGGATAAGATTATCGTAATCACTATTTCAGGACGCGGAGACAAAGACTGTGCCGCCATTGCGCGTTACAGAGGGGAGGATATTAATGAGTAAAATTTCAGAAGCTTTTGCACACGGTAAAGCATTTATACCTTTTATNACCTGTGGAGACCCTGACCTTGATACCACAAAAGAAATAGTCTTAAGCATGGCAGCAAACGGAGCCGACTTAATCGAACTTGGCATTCCTTTTTCCGATCCAACNGCAGAAGGTCCTGTNATACAGGGCGCGAATCTCAGGGCATTAACAGGCGGAGTCACTACCGACAAGATTTTTGACATGGTAAGACAGCTCCGTCAGGATATCTCAATTCCTATGGTATTCATGACNTATGCCAATGTTGTATTTTCTTACGGTGCAGATAAGTTTATCAGTACCTGTGCCGAAATCGGAATAGACGGGCTGATTCTTCCCGACCTCCCATTTGAGGAAAAAGAGGAATTTGATGATATTTGTNAAAAGTATGGCGTAGACCTTGTTTCACTCATCGCGCCTACTTCCGCAAACCGAATCGCCATGATTGCAAGAAAAGCACAAGGATTCATATACATCGTATCCAGTCTGGGTGTGACCGGAGTACGAAGTGAAATAAAAACCGATATTCCTTCGCTTGTCAAACTGGTGCGTGAAAACGCTTCCGTTCCATGTGCAGTTGGTTTCGGTATATCCACTCCCGAGCAGGCTGCTAAAATGGCATCTGTTTCCGACGGCGCCATCGTAGGTTCTGCCATCGTCAAACTTATTGCCCAATATGGTAAAGACGCGGCAAAACCTGTCGGAGAATATGTAAAAAGCATGAAAGATGCTTTGAGGGCTTTATAATTACTGTATTTACAGGTATTGCAACCTAAAATATACATCAAAAAACTTAAAAGCAACATGGAATTGATAGAATTAACATGCCTGATTTCATAAGATAAGTCTACAAATTAAAAGAAAGGGAATAACTGTTACATATTAAACAGTTAAAGGGAAATCAAAATGAGTTTAGGCGAAAATTTACAATTCCTTAGAAAAAGGAACAACATTACGCAGGAAGAGCTTGCGGAAAAACTGGAAGTCTCAAGGCAGTCCGTATCAAAATGGGAGTCTGATAATACCTATCCGGAGATGGATAAGCTTATACAGCTAAGTCAGATGTTCCACTGCCGGATAGATGACTTAATCCAAAAGGATATCAGCAAACTCTATGTTGAAGACCGAAGCCACTATGACGAGCATATGAATTTATTCAGTAAGATGATGTCCTTGGGCGTCGGACTGATTCTGCTGGGTATTTCCGTAATGTCATTTCTTGTCGGAATCGGGATAGGCGCGAACAATTCAATAAATGAAGGCATAAGTACTATCGCTTTTTTCATTTTTCTTATTATTGCTGTTGCTATTCTTATTGTCATGGGATTGCAGCACAGCGCTTTTGAGAAAAAGAATCCTCATATAGAAAACTTCTATAGCCAGGACGAGATTGATAATTATAATAAGAAATTTTCAGTAATGATAGCATCAGGGGTTGTTCTCATACTGATAGGCGTTATCATCTTAATTGGCACAGAGGCTTTTCTTTCTGAAATCAATCAAAACAGTCCATATGATTTTGAAGGCATATTTGCTTCCATATTTTTTCTATTCATTGCTGTTGCCGTAATGCTTCTGGTATACGCAGGCTTACAAAAAGGAAAATACAATATAGAAGAGTATAACGTAATGCATGATAAAGAATCGGCAGAATATAAGAAAAGCCAGATTACCGGACGTATATGCGCCTGCCTAATGCTGGTTGCGACCATTATTTACTTAATATTAGGCTTTGTATTCGACGAATGGGGAATGCCTGCTATTGTAGTATTTCCGGTATTTGGTATCGGTTGTGGAATTGCGTCTATAATTGTTGATAAGCAGATATTAGAAAAATAATCGGAATTATAATATATTCACGGACAAAGCATTTCATAAAGAATGATTATGAGGCTATCAGCTACTGAAAACTTTTGCTATTTTGGTGAAAGTTTTCAGTAGAACTGAAATCTTTGTTTGACATGCTAAAAAGTTTTCAGTATAATTTTGGTATAGATACCGATACAGACATTCGTCAGGTGTATAAATATGGGAGATTGTTATGATCTACAGAGAACATTATATTAAACCCGTCCGAGACTTTTATGAATCGGATCTGATCAAAATTATCACAGGCATCCGCCGGTGCGGTAAATCTGTTATTTTGGAGCAGATCATGCAGGAAATTGGAAAGAAAACGGATAATATTATTTATCTTAATTTTGAAGACAGACGCATATCCGCTAATATAACAGATGAAAATTCCTTGATTTCATATGTGGAAAACCATCGTAAAAGCGGAAAATGCTATCTTTTCTTTGATGAAGTGCAAACCCTTGACGGTTGGCAGAATGCATGCAAAACTCTGCGACTCTACGACTACTCTCTATTTATTACGGGTTCCAACTCTAAACTGCTTTCAAGCGAATTTACGAAAGAACTCAGCGGCAGATATGTTGCTTTTCGTATTCGCCCTTTTGTTTATAAAGAGATTGCAGAATATGCCGCAGAACTCGGAAAAGAAGTTTCTGTTACGGATTATCTGGTTTGGGGCGGCTTTCCTAAACGTTTTGAGTTTGACAATCCCACGGCACAGCGCATATATCTTAATGATTTGGATGATACGATTATCATCAACGATCTGATGCACCGTTATAAAATCCGTAAAGAAAACCTTTTCAAAAAACTCGTAAACTATGTGCTGCGTTCCAACAGTAGAATTTTTTCCGCCAAATCCATTCACGACTATATCAAAAAGGAACACGAACCCTGTTCCGTGAATACCATTATGAAATACCTCGACTACCTTGAGGAGGCCTATATCATTGAATCAGTCAGACAATATTCAGCCAAGGAAAAGAAAACACTGAGTTATTATGTAAAAATATATGATGCCGACGTATCATTCAATTCACTCCGCTGTCTTGACAATCGTTTTGATCTTACGCACAATCTGGAGAACATTGTCTATCTTGAACTAATCTATATGGGATATGACATTCAGGTATATAACAATGGCGGAAAAGAGATTGATTTTCTTGCCAGATGCGGTAATAAAAACTATTTCATTCAGGTTGCATACAGTGTGGCAGATGATAAGGCGTACACAAGAGAATTTGCAGCATTTAAAAATATTGATAATTTATCCCAAAAGATCCTGATAACCAATGACGATATCGACTACTCTACAAGTACCGTGCGCCATATTCAATTAAAAGATTTTCTGCTTATGGATCATTTGTAATGAAATGATATAATAAGACAAAAAATATAATAGTATTCCTCCTTATTGGAAATAATTTTAAATAACAATAGAATTCACGCTCTGCAAGGATTATATTGTTATGATTAAATTCAATAAGGAGCGGAGTATTAAATGAAAGATAAAATTTTTGGCGTATTACAACGCGTCGGTCGTAGTTTTATGCTGCCTATCGCAATTCTTCCCGTTGCGGGTCTTCTATTAGGTATCGGTAGTTCATTCACTAATGAAACAACAATAACCACATACGGACTTTCAAAAGTTCTGGGAGAGGGAACATTTCTTCATGCCTTGCTTATTATCATGAATAAAGTCGGAAGTGCAGTATTTGATAACCTTCCGATTATTTTTGCCGTAGGCGTGGCAATCGGTATGGCAAAAAAAGAAAAGGAAGTTTCTGCTTTATCTGCTGTGATTGCTTATTTTGTCATGAACACAGCAATAAATGCAATGCTGATACTTAATGGAAAGATACTAGAAAACGGAGAAATTGCAGAAAACGTTTTGGAAGGCACAATAGCATCTTCTTGCGGCATCCTTACACTGCAGATGGGTGTATTTGGAGGAATTATTGTAGGATTAGGTGTGGCGGCGCTGCATAACCGATTCTACAAAATAGTCATGCCAAATGCTTTATCCTTCTTCGGCGGTACCAGATTTGTTCCTATTATTTCCACATTAGTTTATATGTTCGTAGGAATCGCACTTTATTTTATCTGGCCTGCAATCCAGAACGGAATATATGCTCTGGGCGGTCTGGTAACGGGAAGCGGNTATATCGGAACACTTATTTTCGGTCTTATTAAAAGNGCATTGATTCCATTNGGTCTTCATCATGTATTTTATATGCCNTTCTGGCAGACTGCCGTGGGAGGAACTATGGACGTTGCNGGTCAGACNGTTCAAGGCGGTCAGAATATTTTCTTTGCNCAGTTGGCTGATTCCGCTAATATTACTCATTTCAGCGCTGATGCAACACGATANTTTTCAGGTGAATTCATATTCATGATTTTCGGTCTTCCCGGAGCTGCACTTGCCATGTACCAGTGTGCAAAGCCNGANAAGAAAAAAGCCGCAGGCGGATTNCTTTTATCTGCTTCTCTGGCAAGTATGATGACAGGAATCACGGANCCGATAGAATTNTCATTCCTCTTTGTAGCNCCNGCGCTATTTNTAGTACAAGTTATTCTTGCAGGCTCGGCATATATGATTGCGCACATGTTGAATATTGCTGTAGGTCTGACATTTTCTGGCGGTTTTCTGGATTTCTTTCTCTTTGGAATATTACAGGGAAATGAAAAAACGAGCTGGCTTAGAGTTATTCCTGTCGGAATAGTCTATTTCTTCTTATATTATATAATTTTCAGTTTCCTGATTCGAAAATTTGATTTTAAAACACCCGGACGCGAGGAAGACGATTCCGAAACAAAATTGTATACAAAAGCAGACGTCAATGCCCGCAGACAAGCTGGCGGTAAAACTGACAATTCTATAGATAATACTGTAGACATGAAAAATAATACTGATACAATCAGTGAAAATATTACAAGAGGTCTTGGAGGTAAACGCAATATCAGTGATGTAGACTGCTGTGCGACCAGACTTCGTTGTACTGTACACAATGCTGAGTTAATCAACGATTCCTTGCTTAAATCAACTGGTGCATCCGGTGTCATTCATAAAGGTAATGGTGTACAGATAATTTATGGACCTAATGTCACCGTAGTAAAATCTAATCTGGAAGATTATCTCGAAAATGCACTTGATGAAGATACTATGAGTAATAATTTAAAAATAGAAGACAGCTATTCACATATAGAAAAAAATAGTTTAGATAAAGAAAATAACTTTTCAGAAAAATATAAAAAATCGGATAATAACGAAAAAACCGAATTCAAAAAAGCTTATGAAAAATCAATTGTATCTGAAACAATTACAATTTCCAGCCCCATCGGAGGCAGGGCAGCGGCTCTTTCAACAGCCCCGGATGAAGCCTTTGCCGGTAAAATGATGGGAGATGGTGCAGTCGTAATTCCTACCGACCCTGTTATCAGAGCTCCCGAAAACGGTGTAGTATCTTTTGTATTCGATACAAAGCATGCCATAGGCTTTACTACGGACTCAGGTATAAGTCTCTTAATTCATATCGGTATCGATACTGTCAAACTGAACGGAGAGGGCTTTGATGTTTTTGTTTCCAATGGCCAAACCATTAGTAAGGGCGAACCTATGATAATACTGAATCTGAATTATCTAAAAGATAATGCGCCTTCTTTAGTTTCTCCTGTTGTATGTACGGAACTAAAAGATAATCAGAAAATCCGTCTGTTAAAAGAAGGCGATATTCAGTCAGGGGAAGCGCTTTTTGCAGTTGATGTTTATAAGTAATATTTCTTGCTGCTTTTTCTCAATATCTGTTAAAGCATGCAAATATTTCCTGGACTCTCGGCATTGCAAGCCCTGATGGAACATTTCCTTTATCACAAATGCCTGAGAGTCCTTTTGTATTTAAAATATTCTCCAATGCCTTTACTATACTGACTATATCATTACCATGATTTTTATCTGTCTGCATTTCTGCATAATGCTCTTTAGCATAACGCAACAGATAGGCAAGCGTCTGCGTCTGTTCTTCATCCACGAGCTGCTCCACATAACGTAAATCCAGATTTTCTTTTCCTATTGAAAATGCTGTTTTCCCTAATCTCTTTATTTTCAGACGTTCCTCTACATAACCATCACCACGATAAGTTTTACGCTTCTGCACAGATCCCGATAAATCAATTTTACGTTTATCGGAAGGCAGTTTAAATTCCGGAGCCACATGTACGGGTGAAGGATATTTTTCAAGAAGTTTCTTAGTTTCATCCGTAATATCAATTGCCTGATATGAATCCATCTGTATAATCTTATCCGCAATATAGAAATATGAACCACAGCTTCCCACTACCANAATAGTCGAAATTCCNGCCTGCNTATATAAATCCTCAGCCCTCTCNAAAAATGGAGTNATNGGCTCTTTTTCNCTCGCAACTACCTGCTGCATCAACTCATCACGAACCATGAAATTTGTTGCAGAAGTATCCTCATCAATTAGTAAAAGCCTGCTGCCNGTCTCAATTCCTTCTANAATATTTGCCGCCTGAGAAGTGCTGCCGCTTGCATCAAGAGTACAGAAANTTTTTGTATTCTTACCATTNGGAAGATGATTTATGAATAANGAAATATCCGTATTTGTAATTTTTCTTCCATCCTCGGCACGAAGTTTAAGCGCAGTTTCATCTGTAATGACATATTCTCTTCCNTCATTTGCAATATGATTATACACTCCGCGCTCCAANGCTTTAAGAAGCGTTGACTTTCCATGATATCCGCCGCCGACTATTAAAGTAATTCCGTTTTTTATTCCCATTCCACGAAGCTCTCCCCTATGCGGAAGCTGTAAAGTTATCGCCATGGAATCAGGAGANTGAAATGGAANNCCNTCTTTTAGCGGCCTGTCAGATACGCCGCTTTCTCTGGGAAGAATCGAACCGTCTGCAACAAATGCTGCCATATCCTGTTTTTTCAATTCTTCTCTTATATACTGCTGGTCCTCTGCCAGAAAGATTGTTTTTTCCAATTCCTGCTTAGNAGTCTTNGCATAATANAAACTCTGTTCAACACATTGTGGAAGAAAATCAAATAAAATCTTCTCCANTTCTGTNGAATTAATAGTACGNCCATTTGCCGGAAAACCTACTTCAAATCTTACTATAACATCTCCATTTATAATTTCACATGCCGTACGCTCCAGAATTTCCTGCCCGCAGCGGCTTACATTAATAATACCACTTTTTCCTGAACCCTTTGCCTGAAAACAGAACTTGTCCGTCTGTTTATGGAAGCGCCTTATTAAATAATCTTCCAAGGCAGTCTTATTCCATTTTGTTTCATAATAACCAGTGGGAAATCCCGCATTCTGACTGCCGACTTTTACACTAAGTCTGGATGGCGCTGCAAAAGGGTCCCCCTGCACATGTTCAATATTCAATATGTATTTTCCGAAAGAATAACTTCCTGCCAATGACTTATATGCAGGATAGCTTTTTCTATTAATTGCACGCATACTGCTGCGCAGTTCT
>JAAUZS010000102.1 GCA_014804495.1 Lachnospiraceae bacterium | reverse complement strand
TATACGGATGACTACTGGCATAGACAGATGCTTTTGCTGCAAACTCGCCCAATTCCATTTTATCGAAATATTCACGCTGCCATATTGTATAATCGAAATCATCTCTTTTTATAAGGGAAATGAAATGCTCTGCATCGATAACTCCCATGTTATCCACAAGGCAGGAAAAACCTTGTTCCAATATTTTAGCCGTATTATCCATTATCTATCTGCCTCCATTATTCTAATAGATTTATCTGGTGTTTCCAACTTAATATTTTTAAATCCAGTTTTCACTCTTTTCAGACAGAATGTTTTCTTTGATTCCCCATTTATATTGCATCTACTGAAACATATATAGGCACCCATAGGATACCTCGCTGCAATTATCATCCACTACTTTATCCCAATCTTCCACAACTCCGATAATTGCGATTTCGTCCTTTTTCTTACCAAGCATTGAACCGACTTCACGGACGCCTACACATAACGCATATACAGTATTCAGATTCTCTTCTTCTACATAAAACCGAATCGCATAATCATAGGACATAAAATACTCAAATGAGTATGTTTGCAACCGACCATTGACATTCAATTCATCATCGGTCAGCATGCTCGTCTCTCCTGCCGGAAGGTCATTATAAACCCACACTTGCCCATCTTTAACAACTGCATAATATGCAAAATCCTGATTAGTATTGTTGGTAACAGTTTCTACTATATCGGTTTCACCGTCATTTGATACGGTACAGTCAATACTGCCTCTCACCTTCCCATCATCCGCCTTGCCCGCGCAGAAATAACTGTCTTTAAAACAGGAAGATGGATTTATTCCAAAAAACAGCCTGCCTCCATCTTTCCTAATATGATATAAATATGAATCATCAATGCTATAGCTTACCCAAGGTCCAACATATTCATAATCCTCCGAAATGCGCAAACTCCACTCATTGTGCCCTGCATCATAACAATGCATATAAGTTGTGCTATTTCCTTTCTCGGCAAGATTATACATCGTCACCGAATATACCCTTGTACTCTCANCNTCAAAACCTCTNCCGGCAAACGCTATAAGCATTACTCCTACAAACGAAGCCGCCGGCACTGCTNNCCAATAANAATCTCTTTTCTTATAAAAGCGTAGAATTGCATACAAGACCGGTCCTACTATAATCACATAGACAATCATGATAAATTTTATNGGAGCAAAATCCAAATTAATNCCAAAGTTNCCAAAAACTTCCAAAATGTTATTATCAGTAGGAATTTTACTATAATTTGTATAGGATACATCCGCATCCAGCCCTTTAAATCTTTTAAAAGTNTTTTCCGCAGCTACNTTCGANTTTTTATCAAGCAATNTAACATACACTACCTCATTTGTAGAGTACACGCTTTCCTTAGGCACGCTGACTACGAACTGTTTAATACTTCCCTGCGGCAGCGTAAGTAAAGTATCATAAGCGCAGTCACTGGGAACATCATATCTGGTTCCTATCATCAACCTGACTGTTCCCTCCCAGTCTTCTCCGATATTTTCAATAGTCAGCATNAAATCAAGNGTGGAACTTTCTGACGGCAGCATTTCCGCATCAATATTAAATGCCTGTTCATCAGCATGTGCCGTCGTTTTCGCAGCACCATAGCACACAAGGCAGGCGCATAACAGTAAAATTATAGTANAAGGAAATCTTCTGTTTATANGNGTTTTACACTTTATCTTAGTTTTATTAGTTTTACTATTCATATCCGTTTTCTTTCCCTGCATCAGGAGGTGACAATCATATTCTCATAAACATTTTTTTCATAATNAGACGTATAATTATTGTAATCNTCAGAGCAATTGTATCATAGCGAAAGCCTCACCTGCAACAGTATTGAAGTTTGGGCAATGTATATGCTGATTTTACTTATATTTACACATNTTACTGTATTCATGAAATAATTTCAGACTTGAATATTTTTCCACCCTACTTATAATGAATAGTATAAATAACTTAATTGTGAAACTCTAATTCATGCTTNGATGGTTAAAGAAAGCGCGGGACAAAAAGCCCGCGCTTTAATCATTTTTAATTTAAAAACTTCTTAAGCACTGATATAAAGACATCCATATCAAGCGGTTTGGCAATATGGGCATTCATTCCGTTCTGCAATGCAGCCGCTTTATCCTCCTCAAGCGCATTNGCCGTCATAGCTATGATNGGCATGTCTTTCACATCTTTTCTTGGAAGTCTGCGGATAGTCCTTGTAGCCTCATAACCATCCATAATGGGCATCTGCACNTCCATTAAGATTGCATCATAATAATTTTCTTCCGCCTTTTCCATNATTGCCACTGCATCCGTTCCATCCGGCGCAGTATCCACGACGAAACCTGCTTCTTCCAGAATCACCTGAGCTATCTCACGGTTTATCTCAATATCATCCACCAGAAGGATACGCTTTCCGCCAAAGTCGGCTAAGGTCCATTCGGGAACCTCCTCCTGTTTTTCCAGCAGATTGTTAGCGGCAAGCAGTACTGTTTTCANATCTGACATAAACATNGGTTTNGCNCAGAAAGCNGTAACGCCCGCNGCCTTTGCCTCCTCCTCTATATCCGACCAGTCATATGCTGTCAAAATGATAATAGGAGCTTCCTTACCAACCGTTTCTCTAATTTTTCTGGCGGTTTCTACTCCGCTGAGTAACGGCATCTGCCAGTCTATAATAAAAGTATGATAGGAATCTCCCTCATCGTGGGCTGCCTTTGCACGGTACACTGCTTCTCTGCCGGAGNTCGTCCACTCTGCGCGCAGGCCTATCTGTTTTAACATCCTGCTGACACTGTCGCAGACATTGAAATCATCATCCACCACCAGAGCCCGCAGACCCTCCAACTCACCAATCTGTTTATCTGTTTTTTCCACATCCTGAAGTTTTAATCCGATTTCTACCGTGAATGTACTTCCCTTGCCCAACTCACTCTCAACACTGATAGTGCCGTTCATCATCTCNACNATGTTTTTGGTAATGGCCATACCTAATCCCGTTCCCTGAATACCGCTCTGTGTTACCGTGTTCTCTCTCTCAAACGGTTCAAAGATATGCTCTACGAAACTCGGTGACATTCCTGTACCATTATCCCTAACGATAAAGGTATAATCACCGTATCCGTGCCGGAATGTTGTCTTTTGCATAATACGGAACGAAATCGTTCCTCCGGCAGGCGTATATTTTACGGCATTACTTAACAGATTAATAAATACCTGATTCAGCTTCAAAGGATCTGCNATAACATCTTCATTGATCACCTCAAAGGTATCGATAAACAACTCAAGCTGTTTTGCTTTGACCTGAGGCTGAATAATATTTACCAGATTATGTATCAGCTCGGAAATATTGCACTCCTGCTCTTTAATCTGCACTTTTCCGCTCTCAATCCTGCTCATNTCCAGAACATCATTAATCAGACTTAAGAGATGATTNCTGGAAGAAAGAACCTTCTGCAAGCAATCCAAAACCTGATCCTTATTGTCAATATGGCTGACAGCGATAGTTGAAAACCCTATTATAGCGTTCATCGGNGTACGGATATCGTGGGACATATTGGATAAAAATGTGGTCTTGGCCCTGTTTGCATGCTGTGCCTGCATCAGTGCATCCTGCAAAGCCTGAGTCTGTTCTCTTTGCTTCTTTACCTGTTCAGTGATATCCTTTGATACTACCATAACCATAATGTCGCCTGTATTGTCATCTTTTGCCATAACAAAGGACTGGCGCACACACATCTGATTCTCCTCGGTAGTTCCNCTCCAATACTCTGCTACGACTTCTCTATCGCCTTTCTCATAGCATCTGATCAGATTATCCGTGTTTACAACAGAAGAATAATCTTCTTTGGACTCATCCAAAACAAACTGTTTCCATTTTTCAAAGCATTCCGAGGCTTTACATGGAGCTGTCAATCCCGCCCGTTCAAGGAACGATACCTTATTTCCGTCAATGACACGGGTAATATCCTGTTCGATAAGATCCTTAGTCAGGTTAAACTCAAATCTGCTGAAAGAGCTGGACATAAGAGCTATCTGGTACTGTGTTTCCTTTCGGATTGCCTGTGCCCTTTCTGCCTGAACACGCAGTTCTTTTTCCTTTAACTCGGTAACATTCTGACGGATATAGAGAACCTTGGAAACTCTGTCGTCTTTTCTTTCCAGACAGACAACGTTCATGTGCTCCCATTCCGAGCGTCCGTTTTTTATTACATGACACTCATACCGCAGATCATTATGTTCAGCCATAGCTGCAATTATAGCGTCTTTTTTCATAAAATCAGCAAGTTCCTGACGNCGGTCTTCTACTACAGCAGACGACAGGAAAACTATAAGGTCCTGATAGCTTCCGGAGACTTCTATTTCTCCGCTCTCTGGTTTGGTTCCTGCCAGATACTGATATGTATCCTCCTCAAAATCAACCATGGCAAACCTTGTAAACAGTGTATTGACGCCGCTTATAATATATCCCATCTCACGGTTTTCCTTCTCCAACTGTTTCCTTTTNTGTCCGGCACGAATAATAATTAAAATAATGTAAGCAACAAAAAGAATTATTATCATAGCCTCCAATTGGATTCCCACGAGGTTTTCTTCTGCAATCATACGCTGTGTAACATTTTTCGGAAATGTCTGCACCAAAACGTAGCTGTTCTGTGGCAGATATGTGACACAGATATTGTCCGTCTTACTGGAGGCATCGCATACAAAAGCGCCTTCCCCTCCATTGTCAAAAATCTGCTTAGCCTGGTCCGCAGATNCCCTGTCNATCACGCCATCCCCCGTAAGTGCATCAATGAGATGACCTTCATAATCCATACCATCCGAACTGGCAATTACTATATCATCCGGCGTACACAGGAATACGTTAGCCGTCTCTCCAAAATATGTGGTGCTAAGCATGCTTCTCAAATATTCCTCGGCAAGAAAAACGCCCCGCAGTACACCGACAACCTCGCCATTTGCACGGACCGGCGCATAAAAACATACCATTGTCTCATCAAAAAAGTATGAGTCAAAAATAACCTCTATACCCCTGTTTCCTCTTATACCGTCATAATAATATTTTCTGGCCGTCGCATCCACATACCGTCCGTCGGAAGCATAGTCAACACCGTCCAAATTCGTAAACATTATGGCATCAAACTGTGAGTTTTCTTCAATTTTACTGAGCATCTGTGTCGTAATCATGGAATCATCCAGACTTTCTCCCACGAAATATGCATATGTATCAATCCGGTTCAGGGCGTTATTTAACTCGTCATCAATCTGCTCAGCCTTCATCCGTGCGGAGTCCGCCGCATAATCTTTGTTCTGCTTCTCCATCCGGCTGCTGTTCCGTGCAGTGAACCAGAAAAACAAAATGATAATGGCCACAAAAAGGATAACAACATAAATAATGTCATGTAAATGCTTTTTAATTTTCATATGCAATTCCTCACATACCTTTCATATAAATTAGTGTTTTTTTGCTGTCTGAAGTATCAAGTCTACTGCTGCCTCAGCGTGTATGGGCAGATTCCCCGAAGACTGTGAAGGCTCACCGATTTCCGATTCTTCTATGCCCGTATAAAAGGCATCCAGGGCATATCTTGCCAGCAATCCCGAAACGCGGCCTCTCTCTATAGAATCCTCGGTTCCAAGAACAATAACTACCAAATCATGTTCCAGCTTTCCGTCATCCACAGTCAGGGATGTAACCAGACAGGCACCTGCTTTGTTGGTAGTTCCGGTTTTCAATCCGGTGACTTCAGGCAGATTTTTCAGAAGCGGGTTTGTATTGCGCACTTCAAGGTCGAGACATTCTAATGTAGCTGATTCCAGAGATGTTATGTCTGTAATCCGTGGATAAACTTTCAGCAAATAAGAGACCAGCCTGAACATATCTTCTGCACTCATACGGTTTTGACGCTTTGAGGGAACAGGCTCTTCCGTATAAGAAGGCAGACCATGACTGTTAAAAAATACTGCCTGGGAAAGTCCCAATTCAAGCGCTTTCTGATTCATCATTTCGACAAAAGCTTCCTCCGAACCTGCAATAGATTCAGCCAGACACAGTGCACATTCGTTACTGGATGGCAAAAGCGCTCCCAGCAGGAGGTCCTGAACGGTTATCTGTTCTCCGGCTGTCAAGGGAATTACCCCGTCGCTTGATGCAGACAGCGCCTGAACTTCATCAGAAACAGCTACCCAGTCCCCAAGACTAATCTGTCCCTCTGAGATGGCATCCATAGTCAAAAGACACGTCATAAGCTTAGTGGTGCTTGCTATAGGATATGGCATATCAGACTGATACTGATAGTATACTTCTCCTGTAGTAGCATCACCCACCAGCACACTGTTGACTCCGTAAAAATATCCGTCCTGCTCCAAGTCTGTAGGGGATACACGGAAGGAATCCTGTGTATTAATCTGCAAAAGGTCAGCATCTGAAACTGTGATATCAACATCCAATATCATAGCCAGATCGGCCGCCATCATAAAGCAGTCGTAATATCCTGAGGGCAATTTCATAATCAGAGTATAGTAATTTACCTCTTCATCATTTACCTTGAATTCATTTCGCCGTAAAGAGATGTTGGGGTTTTCAGCATCTTCCCAAGGTTCATTTTCCTCTCCCACGGGTGCATAGTTATTTCCTATATTCAAAGATACGGTATTACTTGTAATTCCCAGCGAAAAGGATTTATCCGTATTATTAAGAACCATAGCCATATCACGCAGGGAAAGATAAGTGTTGTTATCGTAACCATAATCCAAAGTTTTTACGGTAAACGTGCTTCCGATATCTGTCTGTACCCGACAGATTCCGGGAATTTCGTAGCTTGCGTCTACTCTGACAGGCAGAATCGAGCATATCATGATTACTGACAATATAAGTAAACTTGTTTTCTGTAGGATTGTTTTCATTATTCCTGCCCTTCCGCTTGTTTTTCGTACAAAATCAGGGATGTTTCTTCTGACAAGATTAAATTGCAATCATTACTGATATAATATTCTGCCTTTGTATCGGCATGCTGGCCGTCATCAAATTGTCTGGTCAGAATACCTTCTGCAGCTTCGTAGGTGCCACTGCCATTATACAGGGTCTGTAAATCTTCCAAAGAAGGCAGCAACGCAGGACCATAGGACATCAAATATGATACTGTGGACATTCCGAAGGCTTCAGTCACAAGCGCTTCAATATCTTCGCCGTCTGAGCTGTCAATATATCCTGCCATGTGGAGTCTCTGCGCCAAAATCTCCTGAAATACAAAAGCAAACACCTCATAAGCCGCCTGATTACATTCATTATAGCTTTCCTGTGAGACACTGCAATAGAAGGTTCCCTCTGAGCGGGCAGTTTGTTCAAAAGATAAATTAACCTGGATAGCCAGATCCTGCATATATGACTCAATATCCTCTATGGAGACAGATACGGCTTCTATGTCCTGCAGCCAGCTATATGCTGCGACCGCTGCCTGCTCTGTCATATCCAGATTAGTAATCCACTCACCTGAAAGGTCTTCGTCACCTGATGCGAAAAAGTGCAAATACGCTAAAAGTGCGGTGGAAATGCCCAATGTTATAAACAATAAAGTGATTACGACATGTTTTATGGTTTTCATAACAAGCCCCTGCCCGTAGCAGCGGGCGCACTTTCCTGAAAAATGCGCCCGCAAAATATTCCCTGACTATTCATATATACTAATGATTTTCAGAGGATACAAGTTCTCCGTTCACGTAAGTATTCGTACGTGTAACAACCTCCTCTTTATTCTCCTCATCATACCGATATACCGTTTCCGTATAGGAATTGGTATCTTTATCATTATATACAACCTCCGAATATTCATACAGCTTATTGTTATCATCATAGTACTCAACCCGCAGCAGAGTCTTATGCTCATTGTCTTCATAAATAGAAGTGGTATGATTATAACTCGGGGTTTTATTTACGTTGCCGGAAGCTGCAGCAGGCATACTGTTAATATTAGCATTTACCGCAGTTTCTGTTTCAAAATTACTGCCGTCTGAAGTAATGTAACTGTTTGCAGTTACCGCAGGGTTAGCTCCAACATTTCCAGCTGCCACAGTACCTGCTCCAACATTGGTTACTGCCGCGTTGGTATTGTAGGCACTTCTTAGCACAGCAACGCTCGGGCTGCCGACTTTCTGTGCTGCCGCTATATCTGCATATCCATTTGCAGTTCCATATGTGCGGTTTTCCGCAGCTCCAAATTTTATATAGTGATCCACGATGGCGGAAATATCATTGCCGAAAGCCGCCCCGACATCGTCATACGCCGCTGCATAGGCCAAAGGATCAAACAAAACGCCTTTAGTCCTGCCTTCAAAGACACCAACGGTCAGATAATGCTCTATATAAGCATACTCATTATCACCGAAAACCGCTGCCAAATCGCTATAGGCCGCCTTGTATGCCTCAACGTCGATAATAAGGCTTTCCTTTCCGCTTTTTTTAAGCTCTTTTACATAATTACTGGTGGAAGGTTCGGCAGCTGATACGTTGAGAGTCGAACCGACAAGCATAACAGCCACCACTCCCGCTACAATTACTTTTCTAAAATGCATACTGTGTTCTCCTTTCCATTTTTACGATTTTTGTTAAGAAAATCCGTTTTAGGTATCCTACCTGTTCGTTACTTTATTATATAATAAACAGATATGTTTCGTCAATTGGATTGGGTAGAAGGATTATCATCCGGCCGGATGCCAGTTCGCTCCATAATACAGCCGTCCGATTACCTCACCCTGCTGTCCCAGGATAAGGATCTGCACTTCATCATTATAGTGCTCTTCCATATCCAGATAATTATTTTCGAGGTCTTCATTAACATACACAGCCCCAAAATTGTGCAGACCTATATAAGTCGTTGTTCCAAGCAAAGTCTCAAAATTATCCGGCTGTACTTCTCCGCCGAACTCATAATTTACAGGTGTGCTGCTGACCTGTCCCGAGGCATCATGAATCAACAAATAGGGACCGTTTGCCTCCAACGCCTCATCAATAATTTCCGTACCGGTCAGCTGCTTCACAAACCGACGGACTGTGGAATCATGAATCGCTTTAGAATCCCCTCTCATGAATATGACCGCACTGGCATTGATATTCTGAATCGCGCCCAGAGCCTCATAAAGATCCCTCTGATGTATCAGCCGGTCAATCTCGTCAGACTGCCACTGCACCGCCTTTTCTTCCCATACCGCATAATTTGCGTCCGCACGGTGATCCGACAACGCATAGATATTCTTAAGGACATAACCGACATAACTGGTCATCTTGCGCATACCGTTGGTATTTAAATGCGTATCATCACTCATATCGGTGTAAAAGTCAACAAACGACTGTGTCTCATGTGGCAGCATATTCAGAAAAACAATTCCCCTCTCATCGGCAATCTGCGCCGCCGTATTAACTGCCTGCCTATCCTGATCATAAGAACTTGCCATCGGAAGAAAAGTCAGTATCACATATATATCCCTTTCTTCACATACATCCAGTATTTTTTCCAGATACTCCACACATACAGATTTCTCCGGAAGCACCTGTGTGGTGTCCTCCGACTGATCAATCGATGGATTTAAGTGCAATGTAGTTCTCTGCTCCGCTCCTAACATATAATTGCTGTTAAGTTGACCGCCTAAGGCTGTAAAATCATCCGATTCTAAAGAAGACCACCGGTCATGATATAACGTAAAATCCCACAGAAATTCTTTGCGTATCTCAGAATCCGATATAAGATCTGTCACCGCCGCAACCTTCATCCTGCTAAGAGGCCAGATATCCATATTATAATGCAAAAGAGAAACGGAATTTCGAATTTCATCCTCCGATTCATATCCGTTCATGATATCCAGATATTTATAATCTCTGTCCAAAGCCCACAGATCAACTACAACACATTTAGGGGTACAGTAGTCCAAAGCGTTCATCAGCATCCAATAAGATTCCGTCACCATGCCGCCGGGTTTTCCCATGTTATAAGATGTAATTCCGTATTCCGTATAAAGTTGAATGGGATTAATGCCGTTTAAGACATGTGAAGAACCCAGAAAAAGTACGTCCACCTGATCGGCAAGTTCTATAAAATCCCCATATTTTTTAAGGCTTTCTTTTCTCTGCGTAATACGCGCGGCAATGCCAATCAGCATAATAACAATTATAAAGAAGAGAAAAATTTTAGCCGCTTTGTACAGTCTTCTCATCTATGTATCTTCATTCCTCTCTACTTGTATAGTATTTTGGGAACAGGGTTCTAAAACCGATAATAAATAAAATTAGCGGTATCATAGCCGGAGCCCCATACACCGCAGATCCCAATCAAAAGAATCGCCCCTATATAAACAGGCCAGCGGATCCACAGCCGCTCCTTCGCAATATGTTTTGACAGAAAAATACCGTGCTCATTGAACAAGTCCACCATAATAAGCATCAGCAGCCCAAGAAACATCAGCGCCACATTCGGACGGTCCAGTCCCAGCGTATAGAATGTGCCGTCAAAAAGCTCCCAGACCTTTGGATGTAGAAACCTCTCGCATATATTCCGCACTGCCTCCATATTTTCCGCCTGAAAAATAATCCATGCGAAGTTGACCAGTAAGAACGTTCCTGCAATCCTGACCACGCGCAGACTCCTTGTCTGTACACCGTCATGCGTATCCAGCTTTAACAACTCCGACACTTTTCTGCGTACAGGCATAAGCAGGGCGCCAATCACCTGATACAGTCCGTGAAGCCCTCCCCAAATAATAAATGTCCATCCCGCGCCATGCCACAGTCCGCTCAAGAGAAAGACAATCATTACGTTACAGTATTTCCTTACCGTCCCCTTTCGGTTACCCCCCAACGGAATATAGATATAATCACGAAACCAAGAGGAAAGCGAAATATGCCATCGTCTCCAGAAATCCGCCACACTTTCCGCCAGATAAGGACATCTGAAATTCTCCATTAAACGGATGCCCAGTGTTTCGGCAATGCCTATCATAATATGTGAATATCCTGCGAAATCACAATAGATTCGGAATGTATACAGCACAGAAACCACTGCCAGCAATGCGCCGCCGTATTGTTCCGGCGCTGCATATACATGAGTCACCAGAATGGAAATACGATCTGACAGAACAAGTTTCATGAAATACCCCCATAGGATTCGCACGAAGCCGTTCCTGATTCGTTCAGTATCAAACCTGACATTCTTTAGAAAGTCTGTGGAAAACTGCGGAAGCATATTTCCTGCGCGTTCAATCGGTCCGGAAAGAATCGTCGGGAAGAAAGAAACAAAAAGTGCATATCTGAACAGATTCCTTTCCACAGGAATCCGCCCCTGATATACATCCGCCAGATATCCGCAGGACATAAACAGATAGAAAGAGATACCAGCCGGCAAAAGCAGACTGTTGATCCGCCCGCCGCTTAAAAATCCGGCATACTTAAAATAGCCCAGCATCGCCAGATTGAAAATAATCGTAATGATAAATACAAGCTTCTTATAGAATAAAGCATCGCGGAAACGATTCATAAGCAGTGCGTCGATATAGGAAAACAGCGTTGCGACTATCAGAAAAAACAGATACCGTATATTCTGACTTCCATAAAAAAAATAACTGCTCATCAGAAGAAACGGGCATCTGAGGCGTGCCGGCAGCGCGTGATAGATTAGCATAATAACAATAAAAAAACATATAAATTCAACAGAAACTATCTGCATTGGTTTTCTCCGGTATTTACATAATATACAAAATTATTCTATAACGGATTCCGCACAAAAGCAAGTTTAAAAACAGACTTTAAATGGGGGATTGATAGGATTAATTTAGATGAGTAGCGAATTTTTTACAATTCCTGCATATTCGCCAGCACCCTCTCCAACAAGCCGTCCAGCATATCCGCGTCTTCCTGTGTCATACCACGATAAAACAACTGATTCATTTTCTCAGATACCTGCTCATACTTATCCTGCAATCCTCTCGCAGTGTCAGTCAGACAGATAATCACCTGTCTTTTATCAACCGATGAATTCTCCCTCGTAATCAACCCGGAGTCTTCCATGCGAGCCAGCATGGCAGTGAGCGTGCTCTTTGCCAGACCTGTCTGTCGCACTAAACGGGCGATGGGAATGCTGTCCTCCTGCCAAAGCACATATAGGATATGCCCCTGAGGGCCATTGAATTCTTCAACCCCGCTTTCGCTTAGCAACCGCTGGAATATCCTTCCCTGCACCTGTTTTATTTGTGAAATAAGAAAACCTGTTCTTGTTTCCATGTATCCTCCTCTAATCAGCATAATACCATATAGCAAATACTCAATTTTATACCTATGAATTGTCCCCACTCTTTAAACAAGTGAGGACAACCGGGTAAATCATATTGAATTAATCTAAATTTTTCCTTATAAAACACTCTTACATCAATTCTAAACTATACACACTCACAAAATCAATAATTCTCCGCGCTAACTTCAAAATATGCCTGTGGGTGTGCACATACAGGACAGACCTCCGGAGCCTTGGTTCCTACCACGATATGACCGCAATTGCGGCATTCCCATACCTTCACCTCGCTCTTGGCAAATACCTCTGCCATCTCTATATTCTTAATAAGCGCCCTATAACGTTCTTCATGATGCTTCTCGATGGCCGCTACCATACGGAACTTAGATGCCAGTTCAGGAAAGCCCTCTTCCTCGGCAGTTTTGGCAAAGTCTTCATACATATCCGTCCACTCGAAATTCTCTCCGTCGGCTGCAGCGTTCAGATTTGCCACTGTGTCCCCGATGCCATTCAACTCCTTGAACCACATCTTGGCATGCTCCTTCTCATTGTCCGCCGTCTTGAGAAACATCGCCGCAATCTGCTCATAGCCTTCCTTCTTTGCTGCAGAAGCAAAGTATGTATACTTGTTTCTCGCCTGAGACTCCCCGGCAAATGCCGCCTCCAGATTCTTTTCTGTCTGTGTTCCCGCATATTTTCCGCTCATTTGTTTGTCCTCCTGATTTTTATTATTTAAATTTTGTATGAGTGTACCACACTTTTTGATAGATGACCATACGATTGTGCTTATTTTATTGAAAAATCTGTATCTTAGTTTTATGATCCACTACAAAAATTCCCGCAGCTACTATATTTTCAATGATACTGAATGGATTATTCAAAAAATTTCAATCCCACAATCGGACTGCTTCCTGCTCCAGCTTGCAATTCTCATCAAGCATGTACGAAATTACATCTCCATAATCCTCTGCCTCTTCATACCGCATCCGCTCTGCCAATTCATCCTTTAATTGAAGGAGCCTTTTCCTGTCATTTTCAGTCAATGGCTTTCTGTCCCCGTGATATTTCTGAAGTGTCTGCGTATCCATATACAGTGAACGAAACGGAATCCCTGTCTTATTCTTCAAATGCTCCAGAATGTAAAAGCCTCCTGCGTCGATATCCCCAAAATGCCGGTATTCTTTCTCAGGATTTTGTTGATATAGATATAAAAGGAAATCTCTTTTTACCTTATTGTGGAATCCGCCCAGATAAACGACAAAATCATCCTCCACCGGATAATCATGAAAACTGGTAAGATTCTCCACCGTGACCACACGCTTCCCCATGACAGTAACGTCTTTCAGACTCTTTACCGATTCTGTAGACAGTGCAATATCACCTTCGATTATGGACAAATCAATCTTCTGCTCATCTGAGCTGCGTTTTCTTCCGATTTTTATACTACCGTTTCCTTTTATCATCACATAAGTCGGCGTGTTGACGATTCCGCATTCCTCCAGTACACAGTCACGCTCCTGATACTCTCCGTACTGATACAATAAAGCCTCTGCCTTGTGCTTTAGCTGTTCCAATCTCTTGGAATCATGGAATAGCTGTATGGAAAGGCTTCGGATAAATATCTCCTCCTGATTTTCCAGAACCGCTTTTACTGCCAGAAGCATTTCACGATATTCTTCCAAATCATGATTGTAATATTCCACATTTAAATTTTTTTCAACCCTGAGTCGTTGAGCCGCAATATACTTAACTAACGGAAGCCAATGTTCCTGACTGGATTGATTCTGCCGGCAGGACTCGCCACCTTGACAGATATCATCCCATATTCGTACAAGCTCTTCCTGCTCTCGCCTTCTTGGCATCCTTCCCAACATTTCATAGCAGACATCCAATCTGTCCGGGTTGAGTGTAACTTTCTTCACTACACCCTTTTTAACATACTCCGGTATAACCAGCTCCTCGGCGCACAACTCCTCGATTGACTCATTAATCTGACAGAAATACTCATACTCCGCATCGTCATTATATTTTGGGAAAATCTTACCGACACTCACAGAAAAGCTTTGCCTTACCTGATTATCTCCCCGAAATGTCCGGCTCCTCTCATAGGAATCCAAAAGATGCTCCAATATTTTCCTCTGCTGCCTGTCCATCACAGATCATACTCCTCCACAATACTGTTTGAGCCCACGCGAATAGCAGTCAGAACCGTTCCGACCTGCTCACCGATTACCTCAATCTTCGCCGGCGGCGTTGCCAGAATAACCTGCAGCCCTAATCCGTTGAAAAACTCCATCATGGACTGAATGCGTTCATCATCCATCTTATCAAAAGCCTCGTCCAGCAGCATGATCCGGATACTGTTTCCGTATCGATATAACTGATAAAAAGAAGCTGCAATTGCCACATAATAAGGCACCTGCGTCTCACTGCCGCTTTTTTCTCCGTAAATATCAGAAAAGCGCTGTATCGAACCGTCCCTCTTATGTATTTCAATATCATAATCCAGATAAGAACGATAATCTGTGTATTCCTCAACAATCTTCTGTCCATTATCGTCCTTTGTCATCAGCTTGTCAAAAAGATCTGCCATTTCCTCCCCGTATTCTTCCTCGAAAGCGCTGGTCCAGAGATTCATGCCCTCATAATTATTCTCTGAGGTAATCATCCTGTACAGCCCCTCCTTATTCTTGTCGAAACTGATTTTAAACCGGTAGCTGTCGTCTCCATAATAAATACTGTCTAATGCCTTGTTCAGGCTGCGGAACTCATTCCTAGCGCTCTCAATATTTTCTTTCATTTTTGAGAGAAAATCACTCCTGAAAATCTGTTCGCAATCCTCTTTGGCAAGCTTCAGCTTTTCTTCGTACCTCACGATTTCCACGCCCTTAAGCTTCTGCAGAGCCTCCCGATATTCTGAAATGCCCGTAAGCCCCATCACAAAATCAAGAGTAAATTCCTGATTGAATCTCATCTGCAGCTCTTTCAAACCCGACTTGCCGTCCAGCAGTTCCTCCCGCTCATGCTGAAGCTGAGTTCTCTGAGGTGCAAAATTCACTGCAATGACCTCTGCGCTCTTACTCTTTCGATTCTGCCTGTACTTTTCTTCCGCCTCTTTGTAGATAGCACCATCTCTATCCGCCTGTTCTTCCAGTTCAGTCCGCAGGATGTCATACTCTTTTTTTCGTTCTTTCATATCATTTCTGTGATTACCAATCTGATTCTCCAAGCGCATGTTTTCATTGTTGAGGCTTTTTTCCTCTGCTCTTTTTTCGTCACGCTCTTTCTCTTTAGCCTCCAATTTCAGCTTCAGTTCGATCAGAGTGGGGTCGCTCGCTGCCTCTTCCAATTCTGCCTTTGCCGATATCATCTGTTCCTGAAGGCTGTTTAAACGTTCCGGCACATACAGGTACAACTTCACGATTTCCAGACTTACCTTCTTAGCGCTTTCCTGAACTGCTATGTACAGTTGGATTTCCTGCCTGAGTCCGCTCCGTCTTCTCGTCTTTTCCTCAATCTCTTTCTTCACATTCTCTATCTGCGTCCGGTAAGCATACTGTCCGATAAAGGGATTCTCATAGTCTCTGGGATTCAAATGTCTTACCACATATCCCTGATAGAGCATGCACTCAGGCGTCATGGCAATGGAATACTGTTCCAGCTCATGGATATCTATGCAGCGTTTCACTCTGCCCAGTATGTAATTCGCATATGACTTGGCGTATCGGTTATCGCTTTTCACCACATAGGCGAGAGAATCCCGCTCTGCCTCCTGCTCCACGGGAAGCTTACGGCTGTTAATGATACCTGCCGTATGTATGTTTTTACGGTTTTTATCATAAACCTCCAATGCAACATGATAATATTCCGGCTCCACAACCAGATAGAATTTCTGCGTATTAAGATATCCCTCTATGGCATTGCTCCACTTCACATCCGTGATTTCCAACAATTCCGACAGGAAATAGACTGTGGAATGAATCCCCCTGCGTGCAAACTCCTTCTCCACCATCTCTTTCAGTTTCCTCGCATATTCCGGATAGGGAAGCACTCTCTTTTCTAGTTTCTTCAGCCGTTCCTGACAATCATCTATTTCCTCGGAAATCCTCTTCATGTCTGCAGTAAGGAATGCCCAGGTTTTCTGAATTTCATTTTGTTCCTTTGCGGCAAAAGCTTCCAGCTTCTCAAGCGTCTCCGCCTTTTCCTTCCGGTCAGCCGCCTCTGCTATCTGTTCCGCCTGTTTTCGATTTACAGGTTTATAATCCAATCTTTCCAAATCCCTCAGATAATTCATCAAAAGACGGACCTGTTCCTGCAGCTTCCTTTCATCGGTCTTCTTCTGACTGATTTCCACATCCAGTTTCTCTATCCGACTCTTAGCCTGCTGCAAAAGAGCATTGGAATGCGTCGCTTCTATGTCTACATTAATCGCCAAAATCTGATTATCCAGATCCTTGATTTGCTTCCCTAATTCTTCCAGAAATCCTCGGTTAGACTCCACAGACTGACTCTTAATCCTGATCTCTTTCTCCAGATTCTCCACATCCATATGCTTGGCATCCCGATTCGCAATTTTGAGCAGAATATCGTTGATAAGGATATTTCTGTCCTTCTCTTCTATCTCATCATACTTGCCGAGAATTCTCTCCAATGCGTCCTGCTGCCTTCTGGAACGTTCCAATATATGCTCCAACTCACTCAATGTCTCTATATTCTCCCGCAGTGAAGCCACATCCACCCGTTCTTCCGACAAAACAAATTTATTGATAAACTCCTTCACATTGTCCATCGGCTTAAAAGCCAGAGATTTTGGAATAATGTCAAAAAATTTATCATCTAAATTCCCAAGACGTCGTTTAAACCGATCCTGCGCCGCATTTTTCTGGTCTATATATGTAATCTTCCTATTCTTCGCACGAAACTCCTCCGCCAGTGCGGCACGCTCTCCTGCCATGAAAGAGAGATCTTCCAGTCTGCATTCCTCTATATACCATCTGGTTATGGGCGCACTCTCCTCATCTCTGGAAAGTATATGCACACCCAACACAAAATAACGGTCGCCCTTCTCCTCATAAAATTCCAGTGCCACATTGGCCGGTACCGCACCCTTTCGAAGATATGCCTCACCCACATTGCCTATCTTACAACGGACATATCCCCTTAAGTCTCTCTTTCCTTTCTCATTAGCCGCCACGTTGAACCTGCGTGTGTTCGTTGTCAGCACCAGCTGTATGGCATCCAATATAGTGGATTTCCCGGCAGTATTCTCTCCGCTGATTAATGTCGAGCCATGAAAGGATATTCTCTCATTCTCAAAGTAGTGCCAGTTAATCAACTGCACTCTGGTCATAATCTTCTTCTGATTCTCCATCTGCATTCCCTCCGGAATACTCCCTAAGTTTCTGTTCCGTCATCGTATAATACTCATTGATATCCTCCACCGTCACCGCCATGAGAATCGATGGATAGATAATAATTCGGGCATCCAGCTGGCTGACGTCACTGTCCAGATTACGAATCAGGTTATATCTGCGGAACAGGCTGGTCATATGCCGTTCAATCCCCTTGTCCAACAACGGTTTCGCCTTAATCTTAAGCATCGCATACTTCTCTCTGATTTCTTCCATAAGAACCGTCACTTCCTCTGTGAAAGTTCCCAGTTCCTTACGCTTTTCCACATACAGAATCCGGAGAATCAGCAGATAGATACTCTCATATTTGCCAAGCGAAAGCCTTCCCGTCCCGAATTGATTGACAATGCCGATCACCCCCTGATCCTCATTGATTTTCAGTTCGTACCCCAGCAGGTCGAAAAATGGAATGAACAATTCCCGATTCTGCCTTACGAAAATATATTCTTTCTTAGTGTCCTCCCGCTTCCGTAACAGAAAGCACTGATTTAACAGTTTGTTAGCCGCGACACGGAATTTCTCTTTCTGTGCGGTGGATTCTATTAATTCTTCAAACATACTTGTGTCCTTTATACTTATTATCCATGCCGTCATCGGCGGCACAAACGATGTCTGAGTCATCTCTTTTTCAAACTCGTGCTTAAATTATCTTAAATATATTATGGCTCTATCTCTTCTTAACAATATCAAAATATGGCAGCGAATATCCCTGCATCTCCACTTGTTTTCCGCTTCGGCTGATTTCATAATTATTGGACCGGTTACCGGAATAGATACTGATATAGATAATACGGATCAAATCCCTGACGGATTCCACCGGCACCTCCGTAACCGGCATCTTATCCCTGTCTCCTAATAAATTCACAACATACTCATTGATATTCTTGCGTGAAAAACGGCTTCGGTTCTTTCTCCTCAGTGCTTCTTTATACAATAGCCTGTCCGCCTCACTCATCTGCGCCTGGTTCGAGAATCCGCTGATTGTATCCATTTTCTTAGTGACTGGAATTGTCTGTAGCGATTCCGGTGAAATATAGTTTTGCGGGTACAGGGAAAACAACCCCTCAAAGGATTCTTCCTCTTCGTTGTTCATCTGCTGTACATACAAATCTATTATTTTGGACAACTTCCCTTCCAGATTATTGCCGGTTGCCAGTAAAAAACGTGCCCGCATTACCGCACTGCGAATATATCGCGCATGCTTTCTGTCAATTTCATCTATGATATCATCCAAACGATAGAATGAGGACTTAATATCAATCAGCATGGAGATTACCTCATCATACGCCTTCTCCCGATCATCAATCTCCTCCACCTCTATGTAACCTGCTGTCGCCCGTTCCATAATCTCTGTGCTTTCCATTATCCGCTCAATGCGCTCTATGATCGCTGTCCGAAAATAAGAAATGTTCTCACTGGTCTTCATTCTCAGATATGCCTTTGATCCGATATTTTTGTGATACTCAAAGAAGTGATCTAAGATTTCTTCCGCATCCATATCATTCGTCTGCTGATCCATATGCCGCTTGATGCTGGCATTCAGCTTCTTTAACTCTGATAAAAGACGTTCTGTATTCTCCTGTACACCCTTAATAATCAATTCATAAGGTTTACCGTACAATTCCTCGTTCTGTAAACTCGCATGAATTTGCGAGATAATACCCTGATACTCCGCCTCTTCCTCACGGACGATACGATTCATGCTGTCAATCACAGGAATCGCATATTCACATAAAATCACATTAATCTGGTGATTCGTCTCCTGCTCGTATTCTATCCAGCCGCACTTCTTCAGTGTGGCTATGACTCCGTTTGCCTTCTCCCTCGCATCGGATACATAGACCTCATCATCAAAGCTCATATCTGTATCATCAGCTTCAAAATAGTCCGTCAATTCCTTGACTACAATTTCCCGATTCACGCCATAGGAAATTTCCGGTTTGAAGGCATTGAAAAGCTGCATGATGCAATCTGCATACTCCTGCCGGTATTTACTTGTCAGCGGCTTAAAAAAATCAGCCGGTAGAATATCGAATAAGGTTTTCATGACGGCTGTAATTATTCCTTCCTGCCAGCTTGCTTTATTGCCGATTATATCATTTACTATATCTTGTCAGATTAATTATATCTAAAATATATTGCTTGTGCAACTACTCTTATCGGAGAGTTTTACAAAATGTGATACTCACTATCAGAAAAAGCTGATCAACACAGCTTTTACCCTGTATCGAACAGCTCTTTACTACCCTACATGCAATAAGTTTCTACCAACTCTATAATTTCCTGATTAGTCGGTATCCTGTTATCATCCTTTTTATAATATATTGTTAATAGATACACTTCCTCATCATCCCGAACTGCATAATAAATAATACGATACCCATTAGACTGTCCTGCCTTAGTATCTGTATTTGCTGATCTTACTTTAAAGGTATGCCCATCCGTTGGAATTTTTAATCCCGGAATTTCTGACCCTATCAGATTTCCTTTTTCCAATTCATCCGTTATTGCTTTAATATCCGCACCGATATGGGTGAATCCCTTTTTCTTAATATAATACTTTACATCTTTTTCAAACTGTTCAGTGGGTATAACAGTATACATTTATTTTTCTACCTCTTTGCTCCATTTTTCAATATTCGCAAATAAGTCATTTAAGGAACGTTTAGAAGTTCTGCCTTCACGCATATTCTTTACTTCCTTACATGATTGCATAATAGATTCTGAGATTGTACAAGGTCTTTCTAAATTCGCTGCTACACTCATTACCAGTTCCTCCTTCTCCACTACTTTGCTTTCTTTTATTTTCTTACACATATCATACCACCTTTTAACAATTTTGTATAGTTAGTATAATACTCAGTAAATATAAAAATAATCTATCAAAACTTAATAAACGCTTTATTCAACACCTATATGATGAATAAAGTGTTTATTAAACAAAAACAATCTCAATTTCAAATCGGCAGACTTTCACTTAAGCAAAGCGCCCCATACCCAACTCTCTCATTAGGGTATACATTTTCTCCCCTTATCGGTTTTGCGCCACTCCGCAGATATGCCTTTACCTTTTCACCGTATAGATACGGGTCGTTGCCGTTTACAATCCCCCACTGCATCAATAACGCTGCCGCTCCTGTGACAAACGGTGTGGCAAAAGAAGTTCCTGTGACGGGAGCATATGTCCCTTCCCGGGTTGGTGCCAAAATATTGACTCCCGGAGCAGTAATATCCGGCTTTACTAAAGAACCGTCGATGCGGCTGCCAAGTCTGTCCTGATACAGATATCCCCTGCCTGAGAAATCCGCATATGCCTCCAGCTGAGTCTCATAAGCCCCCACTGTAATTACTTTGGAGGCTGTAGACGGAATAGTCAATGTTATATCCGGCGTAGGTCTGACGAAACGAGTCTGCCCGGAGCGCACAGTTTCGGAAGGAAGGTACAGCGTATAATTACCTGTCACTGTTTTGACAGGTTCCAAAACAAATGTCCATACGCCGCTGTTAATATAGCTTCCGTTTCCTCTCGGAAGAAAATCGAAATAGATTTCCTGACTGGTCATGTATGGAGCAGGTTCACCGTTATATAAAAGGATCCTCGTCTGCTCTAAAATAAAGGTCTGTTTACCGGCTCTGCCTGTATTTATATTAAACTCTTCCCCGATAGGAGATATTAATCTAACATTATAGATATCTGCGTAATCTTTCCAGAGCTGGACATTCAGCCCTGTTTCATAATTACCCACAACCAGCTCCACAATCGCCCGTGCTTCTCCCACCGCTCTGCCTGCCAAACTGCCGCCTGCTGTCGTACCGCCAGATGCTGAGCCGGTATTCGTACCAACGCTTCCACCGGTATGCCCTCCGGAGGCTCCCTCGTTACCGCTTCCCACACAGATGACGCTCCTTCCTATCTCCGAAACATTATCAATAAATCTCTCCAGCAGTGAAGTGCCGTTATGCGCACCGTAGGTATTGCCAAAGCTGAGGTTGATAGAAATGGGGCTGCGTAATTCCAAAGATTTTCTGACTACATAGGTTAACGCACGCATCAGCTCTGTCGTCCTCGGAAACGAATTTGCTCTGGGAGTTCCAAGCTTCACAATGATTAGTTCGCTTTGCGGAGCAACGCCTTCATAGACGCTTCCATAGCCTTCTCCGCTTCCCGCCGCTATGCCTGCCACCGCTGTTCCATGCCCCGATGTATCCACACTCGGAACCAACAGATTTCCATCAATCTCCGAAGAGGCATTCAACGCTTCATTAATCTGTGCCCTGTCAAATTCCACTCCCGTCAGGAAACCGTCAGGCGGCGCATATTCTTCTTTTCTTTCTTCCGGAAGCAAATTTCTCATTACAATCTGTTCCCATACCCGCTCGGCCTGCAATGTCTGATCCCATAAAAAGAGGATTCTGCTCGTTCCGTCCGCATTTCTGAAATCCCGGTTTCGCCATGAAATCCCGGAATCTATTACCGCCACTAAAACCCCCTGCCCCCGCAGCGATGAAACAACAGAGTTTCCCGTCAAAATACATGATGCGGTTTTCCCTTGCAGAATATCAAAAAAAAGCCGCTTAGGCTTCTCTATATATTCAATTTCTTCTACCTCTGCCACAGCATCCAGCAAAGACTCCGGCACAATCAAAATAGCATATCCCGCAATTAACTCCTCTATCTGTATTAATCTTCCACGTGGCAGAGACAAAAGTGAGGACAATCCCTGTTGCAGATTACCATGATATTTTATGATAATCTCCCAGGTATTGTCCTCTTGTTCATAACCGATATTCAGTTCCAATGATTTGTCACGTTCATCCATCGGAGTTTCCAATGCCAGATTCAGCAGATTTTCAAACTTTTGGGAAGCCATGAGCGCTCCTTTTTGACTTGCTTAGTCAAAATTATACATTATCATAAATATTGTATGTGCATGCTTCCTATAACGTGACCATCATGTTTCTTTGTCATTTATATTCTTCTTTTCTTACATAATGCGTTTTTCGTCCTGAACCAAGTCTCTTGATCGCGCCTTCACTAACCAGTCTTTTCAGTGCTGCCTCCACAGACGAACTTCCAAGAGTCGGACATCCTGCCAGAGCATCCTGTTTCGTAAATGTACCTATCTTAGAATTTGTATATTGCTTAACAATATCATATGATGTGCTTTTCGCGCCTGACTGCCATACAAAACCTACACGACTTTCAAATTCTCTGTAACACGAAAGAATAATACCAAGCATATACTTAATAAACTCCTTCGGGTCATTTTCATCCGTATGCCACCCTTGATCAGCAACTGCAAGCACATCATAGTAACTTTCTTTTGTATCCGCAATAGCCTTTTCAATACTGATATATTGTCCAACCATATATCCATTTTTATATAACAACAACAACGTTAACAGACGGCTCATTCTTCCATTACCATCATTAAACGGATGTATGCAAAGGAAATCCAATATAAAACAGGGGATAAGAATCAATGGATCAACAATCCCTCTGTCTAATTCATTTCTATACGCTTCACACAATGACATTACTGCATCAGGTGTCTCATATGGCTCCAGCGGAGAAAAAATAACTTCCTTTGTTCCGTCAGATAATGTCTTTGCAATCTCATTAGCTGTTGTTTTAAATTTTCCTCCATACGAAAATGCTGTATGCTTAAGCAATTCACCATGTAACTGCAAAATATAATTGGGTGAAACAGATATATGCTCATGACTTTCATGAACAATGTTCAATGCATTTCTATATCCCAAGATTTCCTTTTCGTCTCTATTTCTGGGAGTTGTCTTATCTTCAACAAGCTGCTTAAGACGGGCACTTGTAGTTACGATTCCTTCAATTCTGTTGGAAGCTTCGGTACTTTGTATTTTGGCTATCTCTACAAGGCGCTCCAACTCTACCGGTTTTTGTCTGATATATAATTCCTGTTTTCCTTTAAATTCATGAATTTGCGTAAGATAAGATACTATTTCATTATCCCAGGTTCTGTCCGCTAATTTTGAATAATCAAAAGCCTTCACACTAATACCCTTTCTCCCAAGTTTATTTTCTTTCTCCCAATTATACTGTGTTTTTGGGAGAAAAGCAATTATATTGGGTGAAAAATATGTTACATTCAGTTTGTTCAATTGAGATAAAGAATATTCTTTCTCCCAAAAAAAGAAAACTTGCTCCCAAATCAATGCATCATTTGGGAGCAACATTATCTATTTCTCAGCAGCTTTATCCAAAGCCACAACCTTTTTTTCCACAATCGAAAAGGTCTGTTCCGGTTGTTCTAAAACATTTTGTTCCACATCTTCTTTTTTATTAATTGGTTTAAAATGTTTGAAGAACTTCCTGAATTTTCCCTCACCTTTCTCCTGCTTTTTCTGTTCTCTCCTGATTTCTTTCTGCTCTTTCCTGACTTCCTTCTCTACCGTCCGCTCAATATCACGGATTTTCTTTTTTGCATCCTGCACCATTTTCTTATCCTGACGGTAAGGATCATATAAAAAGTAAGACAACGTGCTAACAAACATCACCACCACACCCAAAATAACGGCATATGGCAGGAACATTTCATATACTTCATATTCCAGCGCAAAGCATACAAACATGACCAGCATCATCGG
>JAAUZS010000101.1 GCA_014804495.1 Lachnospiraceae bacterium | reverse complement strand
TTCTTTCAGCACACATTCCTATAGAGCCATCTGTGTCAATGCATATACCCTTGTAAATATTACCTTTTGTTGTGAGTACGGCAGATGCCACACTTCCTACCCACATTTTATTTGAAACATCATGGGGGTTCAAAACGCTCATTGCTTCTTCATATAATCTTTCCCATTCTTTATCCATCGTTTTACCCTCCTTAATAAATTCAATTTATTTGTTAGTTACCAAGTTTTTTAACTGTGTAATCCATTCAGATAAATGTTCCCATCTCATTTCTTTTAGAGCAAGCGAATACACCTTAAACATTTCGGCATCGGTCCGAGCCATGTTTCGTAGTGCTTTTTTGGGACCAAAATAATGCAGTCGTTTGATGTCATAGTAAATTTCAAGACTATCATATAAAAGCCAATGCCATCTGTAATATCCCTCTGAATCTCCGCGAACCGTCCGGGACAGCATTTTCTCGCACCAATCAATCTCCTGTTTAATCTCATCGTCTGTTTTCAACGGAATCCGTGATATATAGTCCAGAACCTGTTTTTGTAATTTTGCAGCAATTCCTTTTTTATCCAAAATGATTTTCCCATCAAAAATCTGTATAAATTCATCAGGGTCGTAATCTGATTGAAATGTCTCCGGCGAATAGACAAACACATCCAAGACAGTGTTCCCGATTACAGAAGCATCATGTTTCTTTGCATGGTTTGCAATGACAAGTGCGTCAAAATCACTGTTTTCATTTGCACTGCCATCAGCAAACGAGCCATAAGAAATGATAGCTTCCGGTTGATATTTCTCTATGAGATAGTTAATAATCATATCTGATGTATTCATATAGTATTACCTCCACAAACAGACTTTCTATGGCGAGATAAAATTCTTCGCCTTTCTCCTCATGGATTCATTATAAGCGTTTTCCCGAAAAAATCAATCACACCTTTCTCGTGGGAACATATGTTAAATAAAAGTAAGTTTTTGTAGAAGGATAAGATTTTATGGCATATCGTAATTTTGAACCGATAATCGGTACTATCATCAATATAGCAAGAGGAAATGACTGTTGCAGTCAAATGATGTCACTTCGTACAGAGAATGGTATTGTAAACTTCATGATAACGCCGGAAACGCGGATTATTGACAGCAGACGGCTTCGGTCAGGACTTCGTGTGGCTGCATTTTATGACGCTTCGCTTCCCGTACCGTTAATCTTTCCGCCTCAGTACATGGCGCAGATTATCACTGCGCTTGGCAGGGACGAACAGGTAATGATAAATGAGTTTAACCGAAATCTGGTTGCCGCAGACAATTCCCTGCAGCTTAATATCACCAGAAATACAAGCATCGAAACAATCAACGGACAAAATACTTCATGCAGTCTCGGTAATAAAACATTACTTGTCTATTATACGACGACAACAAGGAGCATTCCTCCGCAGACGNCACCCAGAAGAGTCATTATACTGTGTTAACCAGAATATATAAATGAGGGCTTTAATAGCCCTCGTCTATATTAAGCTTATTATCGATAAGCCATTGAATATCGTCTTCAAATATAGTTTTATACCTTAATGAAAATTCCATATCTGACGTATCGCTTCCGTTAGTAGTATATGCAAAAGAAATTCTATACCGCCATTTCCCCGGATATACATCTATTTCGGTATCTATATCAACCGCATTTTCTATATCTTTTCCCTCTTTGTAAAAAGAATAAGCGATTTTTCCTGACGGGTCATATACTTCAAAACTTACAAAGGAATCAGGCGTCCACATACGACCGGTTCCATCGATAAGATTTTTTAGAATAACTGAAATTTCAATACTATTATCATGGTTAACATAAAATTCTATTCCTCCTCCGCCTGTTACCGTAGGCATCGCCTGTTCTGAAAAGGAAGCACCTGTATTAACTATATAACCATTTTGGATATCTTCCTTCGTTTGTTCGTAAGTCCTGTAAGAATCATACATTCGGGTAGACAACCGAGAATCATCCTCAAGTTGTTCATCTTCAATTTCATCAGAGGAAATATCCGTATCTGATGCAAACTCCCACACAAATGGGTCAATCAGCTTGGCTGTTACAGATATTCTTTCAGCCGGTGTTTGGTCTGTGCTCAAACGTACATACCAAGTGCCGGGATAAACAACATCTGTCACCATGATCATATCATTTCCGGCGATGTACTCCTGGTTCCCTGATATAAACCCATTTTGATTAAAGGTATATGTCCGCACCACTTCACCATCCGGATCAATTACTTCAAGCGTTCTATGGCTGTACCCTTTGACAACCGCATTTAACTGAATTTTAACGTTGTCTTCTGNAATATTAAGTGCAGCTTCTTTAACCGCTGTCTCTTCACCTTTATAAAAACCGATGATTTCAGCCGAATTTGTATGCAAAGAAACGGCGTCCATTCCATCATTAGTATTAGTCTGATTACGTGTATTGACCGCATACGCTCCCGAAAAGGTAAATCCACAAATGAGCATAACCGTAAGAAACAGAGCCNTAATAATCCCACATTTTGGTATTTTCTTAAAATTCATAATCGCATCCAGCCTNTCTTTCAATAATTCCTTACTTTCATTCAATGTGAGAGAACCCAGTGAATCTTTGTAACTTCCACTATACCCTATGGCATTCAGNAAGGTATCTCCATACGCCCGCTGTCCCTGCGTGTCAAGTTCCCGTATGACGGCCTCATCACAGGAAAGCTCACAAGCCCTGCCTGTTTCCCGGCTCATCAAGTAAACAAACGGATTAAACCAATGCACACAGACGGTAAACTGCACCAGCCATTTATAAAACATATCCCNTCNTTTAAAGTGCACCAGTTCGTGCANGATTGTATAATCAAAATCCACAGGTGACAGATTAGCGGTAGGAAGNACAATACAGGGTCGGAAAAATCCAATCAACAACGGAGATGAAATCAGATTATTTGTGTATAGCTCTACCGTAGTTTTTACCCGATTTCGTTCCACCAGTTTTCCAAACCGTTCCAGCAGANCAATATCCGCCACTTCCGCGCAGCCNGCNNNAATATATTTAACAAANTCNTGNTAAATNGTAATTTTCCGAATAAGNAGGATGANNGCCACCNCCAGCCAGCCAATCCAGAGGTTTTGCCATACCGTCGTTACTATGTTTCTAANGGGAATATTGACTGATTTCACTGACTTTGTCTGCTCACTATTCAGATTACCCTGCCTATATTTCATCCAGTCTGTCTGGNGTTCATCAACTATACTATCCTGCTGCGTGTAAGGTGAAACTGTCGCAGTCTGTTCTGCTGCCTTGTCAATCCCCTGAAATAGCATTGCCATCAAGTTTGTTTCCGGCGCAAATGGAAAAAGCAGGCGGGCAACCACTACAAGCCAAATATAATACTGCCATCGTTTGCTCAGCCGCTCTTTGAATAATGGTCGTAACAGTAAAAGCAAGAGTATCAGAAAAGTACCTGAGATGGAAAGCGATAAAACGACTTTCAGTATTTCACTCATTTATCATTTTCACCGCCTTTCCACTGTTTTTTCAAATCCTCATAATCATCAGGAGAAAGCAAATCCTTTTGAATAAGCGTGGAAACAAGACCTTTCGCGTTGCCCTCATAGAGTTTATCAAGCAGAGTTTTAGTCTGCTCCTCCTGATAGTCCGTTTCTAAAACAATCGCAATATATTGATTTCGAAAACCTGTTTTACTCGCTTTCAAAAAACCTTTATTAGCCAGACGCGAAAGCAAAGTTATAATTGTGTTTTTCGTCCACGGAGTTCCTTTATCCTCTAACGCTTTAACTATTTCCGCATATAAAGCGGTTCCGCCGTTAGCCCATATAATTTTCATAAGCTCTAATTCATAATCTGATATTTGCTGCATGATAATCTCCTTGAGTGGATTACATTTTGTACTCCACTTGCAGGATAACACTTTGTACACCAGATGTCAATCCGGAATCTTCATTAAATCTTCATTTTTTCCTATTATGCTCTTTCTATAAAAAAGAAAGAAGGAACATAAATATGGAAATGATGCTTCAAACTACAGAACTCTGTAAGTCTTTTAAAAAACAGAAGGCAGTGAATAAAGTCTCACTAAATATAGCCAGAGGAAAAGTTTACGGGCTGCTTGGTCCGAACGGAGCCGGCAAATCTACTACTTTAAAAATGCTTACCGGCATATCAAAGCCAACCTCAGGCGAGATTTATTTCGACGGAAAACCGTGGAGCCGGGAAAGTCTGTCAGAAATAGGTGCACTTATTGAAAATCCGCCGATTTATGAAAATCTGTCTGCGAGGGAAAACCTGAAAGTCAGAGCGTTACTGCTTGGTGCTGATGAAAAAAGGATTGATGAGGTATTACAAATAGTCTCTCTTTCAAATACAGGGAAAAAGAAAGCAGGACAATTTTCTTTGGGAATGAAACAAAGGCTTGGCATTGCTATGGCATTATTAGGAGAACCAAAGCTTCTGATTTTGGATGAGCCTACTAATGGGTTAGACCCAATAGGAATAGAAGAACTTCGTGAACTGATATGTTCTTTTCCTGCGCATGGAATTACAGTCATTCTTTCCAGTCATATACTCTCAGAAGTACAGTTAATCGCAGATTATGTGGGAATTATTTCTAATGGTATTTTAGGATACGAAGGACCATTAGAACAGGGACAGAATCTGGAAGAACTCTTTATGGACGTTGTAAGAGAAACCGGAAAGGCTGGTGAAATCTATGATTAATATTGTGAAAGCAGAATATCAAAAAACAAAAAGCTCGATGCGCCGGAGATTTATCTGGGCTTTTCCTATGATTACGTTTACTTTGGCGTTTGTACTTACATTAGGAATGACAAATTCATATGCAGAAAGCGTATGGAACTGGTGGTACACACTGCTGCTGCCCGGCATGCTTGCTGTTATCTGCCACCTTTCCATGTCGCAGGAGAAAAAAACAAATTATTATAACCTGATGACGCTTTCTGCAAGCAAAAGAAAATTGATGATAGGTAAAATCATCTATATGGGTTGCATGGTTCTGACCTCAAATATTATTGTTTTTACAGGAGCTTCGATAGGCGGCTTTTTATTAACAACCCGCGTTCCCTTAGGTGGTGCAGCGATTGCAGTATTGCTCCTTACTGCCACACAGTTATGGGAGATACCGGTATTTCTGTTTTTAAGCGAGCGCTTCGGAATGATTGCAGAATTATTAATCTGCCTGTTTTTTACGGTTGGAGGTACCATTATTGCATCAACAGGAAAATGGTATTTACTTGTTTCTGCGATACCTATGCGGATTTTATGCCCGTTTCTCCACATATTGCCAAACGGACTCCCGGCAGAATCCGGAAATCCGCTATTGGATATGGGAGTAGTCATCCCGGGGATTTGCTTATCTATTATTTGGTTTGTTTTTGCAACTATTTTATTTTTAAGCTGGTTTGAAAAAAGAGAGGTGAAATAGAAATGCTCAGAAAGAATCTCCATTCAGACTTGCTGAAAACAAAAGGAACTCCTATTGTGCTTGCACATATTTTGATTCCGGTTATAACAAGCGGGTTGTTTTTAATATATAATTCTTTTTCTGTCTGGAATGAGAATACAAGAATCATTGCTTTTTATCAGGCAGTGGGGGCAGGATTTCCTGTGCTTATCGGAATATTTACCGCAAGCATGATAAAACAGGAACAAAATGCCGGCGGCTTTCAGAATCTGCTTACTTTACCGCAAAAGACCACTGCGTTTTTGTCAAAGGTATTGCTTTTGCTTATTTTCAGTATGTTTTCAGTATTATTAACAACAGTCATATTCGGTTTCGGTTTTTGCATGATTCTTAAGGGCAGTACAATAGGCATGGGAATATGTATGATGGCGGCGTTTGTTATGTGGTGCAGCAGTATCCCACTCTATATATGGCAGATGATTATGGCGTTTCAGTTTGGAGAAGGAGTGTCCATTGGAGTGGGAATCCTGTCCGGACTTGTCAGTGCATTGATGCTTACAGGGCTTGGAGATTATATCTGGAAATATACTTTTGTTTCATGGACTAGCAGAATACCATATACTTATTTGAAATTTACGCTAGGAGAATCCGGTGCAATCAATGAATTGGGGGCAGTAATACCAATCTATTGTATATTAACATTAATTAGTATGATATATTATTTACTGTGGGCGTCCCGCTATGAAGGAATCAAAATATCAGAATAGGTACAAATTCGCAGGCTATGGAAGGATCTGGTTGTTAGTATGGCAAAAATATTGGCAATTGATGATGATACAGCCATTCTTGAAATGATAGGAAACATTTTGAATAAGGATGGACATTTAGTCACAAAAGTGAGTAATCCGCTTGATATAAATATGGAGAAATTGAATCTTTATGATTTAATTTTACTGGACATTATGATGCCCGGAACGGACGGATTTGAATTATGTTCAAAAATCAGAGAGCTTGTTGACTGCCCTATATTGTTTCTCACAGCAAAGACGGAAGAAAACAGTCTGGTCAATGGATTGTCATTGGGCGCAGATGATTATATCTTTAAACCATTCGGTGTTATGGAGCTTCGAGCGAGAATTACTGCGCATCTTAGACGGGAACACCGGGAGCATTCTGTCAGAATGGCTCTCGGTCGCACTTGTTTTAATTTATCTTTAAGGCAAATGCTGGTTGATAATAAAGAAATTCCACTCACTAAAGCCGAGTATGAAATCTGTGAGTTCCTTGCCAAAAATCGGGGACAGGTTTTTTCCAAAGAGCAGATTTTGGAACAGGTATTTGGATTTGACAGTGAAAGTTATGACAGTACAATCATCACGCATGTCAAAAATATAAGGGCAAAACTCTCAGATTATAATTATATGCCTATAAAAACAGTTTGGGGGATCGGATATAAATGGGAAGAATAAGAGGCAATACATTGAGTGGAATTTTCATGAGATATGTACTGGTTATGCTTGGAGCATTATTCACTCTGGGTTTGTGTACAGTTCTTATATTCAATATTCTTGTAAACATGGGCATCATATATCCGGCTAATTACGCAGAGCGGAAAATCAATGAAGCATATGATTTGATTCAGAACGCGGATAAAGTTACGGAGGATATGATTCCCCCGCTTTGTCATTATGCCATTTTTTCTATTGGCGGTGCGATACTCGGTGGAGATATGTCAGAAGATTCCGTTGAAATCGCCTGGAATGTCGCAAACCACGGAAATGCATCAGGAAACTATTTTTACAAGGTGATTTCCCGTCCAAATGAGTATGTTGTCCTGCAGTACAGCCTGACTCCGCAATATCATTCTGCATTTTTAAGAGAACACTTCATAGAACCACAGAAACTGATGACAATTATGGTTATTCTGAGTGGAATCGCAATTATAATACTGCCATCCTTACGTTTCGGGAAAAAGATAAAAGAGAAAATGCAGTCTGTAATGAATGCAGTAGAGAACATCAAGAATCAGAATCTGGAATACGAAGTGTCTTATTCCGGGATAAAAGAGCTTGATGATTGTCTGACATCCATAGATGATATGAGAATTGCATTGAAAGTCTCTCTGGAACAGCAATGGAAAACAGAACAGGATAAAAACAGGCAAATGTCTGCACTGGCGCATGATATTAAAACCCCGCTTACCGTTGTGAGAGGAAACGCAGAGCTGCTATTCGAGATGGAACTGACAGAAGAACAGAAAAATATGGTTGTTTATATCATAAACAGCACAATTCAAATACAAAATTACGTACAAAAATTAATAGACGTAACCAAAACGGCAGGCGGTTATCCAAACATGCCTGAGAAAGTGATAACTAAAGACCTTCTTGATGATATACAAAAACAGACTTCAGGATTGGCGGAAGTTTACCGCCTCAAAATTAACCGGAAAGAACAATGGAATAGCGAAACAGTAAATATTATGTATGATCAGGTGATAAGGGCTGTTATGAATATTATTCAAAACGCAGCAGAGCATTCAAGGGAAGGCGGAGCAATAAATATCTATATTGAAGAAAAAAATGAGAATCTAATATTTACTGTAGAGGACACCGGTAATGGATTTACAAAAGAAGCATTAATGCATGGAACAGAACAGTTTTTTATGGATGATACAAGCAGAAGCGGCGAAGCGCATTATGGTATTGGACTATTTTTTGCAAAAACAGTAGCTGAAAAGCATGGGGGAAGGATATTGCTCTCAAATTCGGAAGAAACCGGCGGCGCAAGGGTGGAGATTTGCTTTAGTATTCGCCCAAAGTAAAGGTTTCTCATCTTGACACAGCATTAATGGCAAATACAAGTTGTATCAATGCCCTCTTATATCCAATTCATGAAATCTTGATTATATTCTATACAGAAATGAATATAATCACCAATAAGCATTTATTGTCTGTTATAATAAACGACAGACAGTATGCTCTATGTGCTACCCTAAAGTTAATAAATATACTTACGGAGTGTGTAATACCGATGAGATATGTAAATGCAAACAATGTCTTGCCGAAAGATATAATTTCAATGATTCAAAAATATTATCAAGGCGGATATTTGTATATACCAAAAGAAAATAATTGTGAAACAAAGCGACAGACCGACTATAAGGTTGAGTTAGAGAAACGTAACCAGCATATATATTTAAAGCATCTTGAAGGAAGAACCAACGGACTGCTTGGAAATATATATCATCTGTCAGAGGCAAGTATCAGAAGAATTATTTCAAAAGAAAAGGTGAGGTATCATAAAATGAAAGAGATAATAGAGCAGATTTTACCTTTATGGGAAATTGATAACAACCAATTACTACAAATATATCCCTCAGCATGGGAAATAAATCATTCTTATATAATAAAAGTGTATGAAGACAAAAAGCAGTTGGACAGAAATATAAAAATATCGGAAATATTATTGGATTGCGCTATTCCGGTTGCGGATACAGTTCTTACAAAAACAGGTGAAAAATATGTCAATTATAAAGACTACTATTTCCTCATGTCAAAAAAGTTACCGGGGAACAATATTTCCAATATTAAAGACAAAACAATTGCCTGGAAAATGGGTCGTTCAATTGCACAGCTGCATATGGCATTTATTAAATGTGAAAAAGAAATTGAATTTTGGGATAATAGTCTTTTACAAGAGATGAAAGGCTGGATACGGGAAAACTTAGCAAATAATAATTGGCAGATAATAAACGAAGAAGAATATTCAAAAGCAGTAGAATCGTTAGAAAACGTATATGATTACTTGCCGAAACAATTAATTCACAGAGATGTACATTATGGCAATTTTTTATTCTTTGAAGGCGATTTGTCAGGATATATTGATTTCGATTTGAGCCAAAGAAATATAAGAATATTTGATATTTGTTATTTTTTGACAGGATTATTGGCAGAAGAAACTGATGACGCTTTTACAAAAAATGAATGGATTGAAATCGCTAAATCAGTTATTGCAGGTTACGAAAGTATAGTTAATCTTTCTGAAAAAGAAAAAGATGCTATCCCATGCGTGATGGAATGTATAGAGATTTTGTTTGTAGCGTATTTCATCGGTATAAATGACACAAAGCAAGCTAATGAAGCATATAATGTGTTTCGTTTTATACAGGATTGCGAATTTCGATGATACCGCAGGCAAAGCCAAACATCTCTATATGGTTCAATGCTAACTTTTGAAGAGTGGTCGCATTGGCAGGAAGCTCTTTTTTTGATTCTTTCCCGAAAAGGTATTCGATTGCCTGTTCTGAATCATTGCAAGCTCCAATGATGGAGAAATTGGCGGCAAATTGCTTTATTTTTGATTTTTCAGCAAGGTTCTTTACCATAGGTGGATAGAGCAGCCAACTATAGCAGAGAAAAGCCTTATACTGCACTGTTGGGTAATGAGTTGAAAAAAAGCGTTTAGCGCTTTGAAAAGATGCTTTAACCGCTTCGGGACTCAAATCTGCGTCCTGTTGAATATGACAGTTTATTACAGGCGTACCGGTTGGTAATGTCTCTCTCTGTTCTTTTGTAAATACCATGTAAGGCTCACCAATCGTTTCTTCATCCAGATATATCATTTCAAAAGGTTGAAACTGTAGTGAACCTATTTTGAATATAGCAACATTCATTATATGGCGGAACCAAATTACGTCTTCCTTTGCAATATCAACTTTGCCGTTTTTCTTGTAGTACAGTTTTGCCCGCAAGGAAACATCTCTAAAGGTGTCAAAAATAATATTTTCAGAAATTCCTTTAGCTTTGTAATCGTCATACTTACGCAGCAAAAGATATGTAACAACGGACAAACGTGTTAATGGCATGCGCTTACATAAATCAAAATTAAAATCTTCCCCATGATATGCGGTTTCTGCAATTTCATCAATTAACTTTTTATCATTACGGATTTTTCGCAGAATTGCCTGCTCAATATCATTTGTATAATGCAGTTCTGACATCATTGTTTCTAAAGTCATATTAACACTCCTTTAGACTTGATTTTATCAGAATAATTTAAAGCTAGTCAATAACGTGTCAACGGTCATAGAAAGAAAATAAGTAAACCTATTCAGAATTGTGTAACTACAAAAAATAGATTATAATTCATATTGAAGAATTGGAATTTGTGGAGGTGCAAAATGGATATTAACGAATTATCAAGTAAGTATTTCGTAAAAAGACTTGGGAATAGTGATATTCAAGATATTTTTAATTTATGCTGTGAAAATAAATTATATTATGAGTATTGCCCCCCAATGGTTACAGAGGAAAGTATTAAAAAAGACATGATTACTCTTCCGCCAAATACCAATATCAGTGATAAGTTTTTTATTGGATTTTATAAAGAAGGAAAATTAATTGCAGTTATGGATTTAATAGATGGATACCCAGAGCAGAAAATCGCATATATAGGCTTCTTTATGACAAATGTGACAATACAGAAAAGAGGCGTGGGCTCAGAAATTATTTCGGAATTATGTGATTATCTTAGGCAGAAAGGATTTATTTCTATTAGATTAGCATGGGTAAAAGGTAATCCACAGGCAGAACATTTTTGGTTGAAGAATATGTTTGTGATATTGAAAGAAACTACAAGTAATGTGTCCGATTCTGTTATTCTTGCAGAAAGATGCTTATAAAAAAAACATATATACAACTTCCGGTTTGAAAATGGAAACAGGGATTTACGGAGATGCGAGCCATAGATATTATAACGCACTATGATAAACTTATTGATGAGTTATCAGGAATAGATATTTCTCCCAAAACAATCCATAGAGCAAAAGAAAACCTATCCAACTTTAAAATATTGAGTTTATTTGTGCTGACTTTTCGGATTATTATCTCCTATTCTTTCTTGCACTCATCTAAAGTATAGGTTTCATCTTTGTCAGTAGCCGTGTCTTCCAAATAATTTTGATACAATTTCTGGCAATATAATTCATCTTTACCCTCTTCACAAGCTGTAAGTCCCTGTAAAAAAGCTACAACATATCCGATTTTATAATCCGGCACAGCGTCCAAAAGCTGATATGCTTTTTCTCTATCGCTCATATGCAAATCCTTCTTTCTTGATTACTATCTATATTATATTCAAAATTACGTAAAATTTCAAGTACAATTCAAAACCACATTATCTACCAAACCATGGGAAATGATCCGCATTGTTCACTTAGTCCTTCCCCTGTAAAATAAATAACTACTATGAAATCAATTCTTTCCTTAATTAAACTTTATCGTAGTATTATTTTGTGTTATATTAAAATATACAAGCAAATAGAGTGGAAGATATTAATGAAATTACGAGCATAACAATTGATGGAACAAGATGTAGATGGGACGTAGATAATAAAGGTAAAATTTGTATTGTGGGAAGGATAATTATGGAAGATTTGACAATTGAAATGAAAATCGTAACCCAAAAGATACACTATATACACCCTATCACCGAACAAGATTGGTCAAATGTAAAATGCACTTTGTTTATGGATAGAGACAGAAAATTATATTTCGTAGGGCATATCAGAGGTGAAGATTATCCTGTTTATGTAATAAAGGCAACGATAGATGAATGTGCAGATAAGGAAAAACTATTACAAATAAAAAATGTAGCAGATGAATACTGTGAGAAAAGAATGATTTATCATTCTAAAGGTTCGGGGGTATATGATATCATACACAACGGAACATATGGACTTGTTTATAACAATAAAATAACCTTGGGTACATTGAATGGATTCCCTTATGATTATTATCCTATCAGACAATTAATAAAGGATGCAGAAACAAATGCAAAATTCTATTCGGAAATAATTGACTGGCAAGCTTTTTCGGATAAAATGGATAAACTGGATGAACTAACAAAAAATTTCATATATGGGAGAGACTGTTATCCAAGTCTTTTAGAATTTCATCATTTCGCAATGACGAATTTTACTTTTATGGCATTAAGTGATGATGATTTTGCAAGAAAGCAGTATGAACGATTTATAGCGCATCTGGATAATGAGTTTCAAGCAAGAAGCGCATTGAGATAGTATGGATAAAATTATTATGTTATTAGAAAATGAAAAAAAGAAATTTTCTGATTGCGGTCTGCTTGTTGGTTGAATATGTAACATTGAAAAATTCAGACGTGAAATATAACATTGCCAATGCCACCAAGGTAAGACCTTCACCATGGCCGCTAAATCTTGGAAACAGACTTCTTAATCATAAAAAAATAGTATATGAATATGAAAGGAAAAAACGAACAAGAATAATATGGGCAAATGTTATGGTACGAAGTAAAGATTACAGATTACTTTTGCTTGTGCCTGAAAACAAACATCGGAACATTTATGCATTTCCACTGGTAGATTTCGTAGATGCAATAGGCTGAATTGGTCTTTAACCCATCTTCAGCCTTATTGCAGTCAATCCGTAGAAGATGCACATCAAAGTTTCCGCTTTGCATAAGTTTGCCCAAAAAGGAATTTTCCCGACTACAAATTGCGGAGGATTTATAACAATGAAAATGTATGATTGTGGTTTTACCAAAGAAAATAATTGGTTTCGATACCGTGCAGGAGCAATTATTATAGAAAATGGTTGTGTGCTTTTTGCCGGAAATGAGAAAGAAAATTACTTATATTCCATCGGCGGTGGTGTTCAGATGGGCGAAACAGCTGAGGATGCAGTTCTTCGCGAAGTATTTGAGGAAACAGGCGTTCACTATGAGATAGACCGGCTGGCAGTTATCCATGAAAATTTTTTTAATGAAAACACCGGAACATTAAAGGGATTAAACTGCCATGAAATAAGTTTCTACTTCTTAATGAAATCAAGAGGAACACAAGAACTTCACAGCAATAGTACAATTCATGGAGTAAAAGAAGAAATGCACTGGATACCTATAAATGATTTGGACAAATATATCGCATTCCCAAGTTTTATGAAAGATTATCTTAGTAAAGAACATTCCGGAATAGAACATATTATAACTGATGATAGGAAATAGTGAATTTCTATATGTACAGTATTTAATTGAAACATTTTTCCGACTTTCCCGAAAAAGAAGTTAATTTAGGAAAAAATATTGCAAAATACCAAGAAGTATGTCATAGTATATATTAACCATAACATTATGGTAGAGTTTTGCAAGGCTTTGTAGATACATAAACAGTCTTTGAATATAAAAAAGGAGCATGCAAATGAGCAAGTATTTATCCATCGGAAAAGTTTCCAAGCTAAAAAACGTCAGCATCAAGTCCCTACGGTATTACGACAGAATCGGTATCTTAAAGCCCGCCTTCGTCAATGAGCAGACTAATTACCGCTACTATACTCAGGAGCAGCTATATCTACTCGACGCTATTACGCTTTGCATCAAGCTCGGAATTCCGCTGAAGGACTTGAACGGATATGTAGAAAACGGCTCCATTAATCTGCAGAAGCTCCTTTATGACGGAAAGATTCTTGCAGAAGAAAAAATCATGGAAATCCACAACTGCCTTGAGGCGCTTCAGGATACCCTGCAGCAGCTTTCCGGCTCAGTTAACGGTATGGCTAAGATTCCGGAAAGCAAGTCGGGTATTATGCTGCCAGACGGCTTTTATCAGAATACACTTGATACCCGCGTAGTTCTGACTGTTCCTTTGGAGGATATGGATACACCGAAATACTACGGCCAATACATACTGAAACTGTTTGTAACCGCACAACAGATGAAAATAGCCGTTGCCTATCCTTCCGGTATTATTCATGAATATAATAACGGAGAATTGACACGATATATGTTTCTGACAATCAATGCAGATTCTGTAGAAAGCAATTCTGTAAAGAAAGCTAAAGATGCAGTACGCACTCTTCCTGCCGGAGACTATATCTATCGCAAAATCTCTACCCATATGTCAGGGTCTGTGCAGGAAGAGATGAAAGAAGTTCTGCATGGCGACTCATTCTATATTATTGAAACAGACGCCACCTCAGAACAAAATAAAAAGGACGGATATCCTTTTGAATTACAGTACTATATGAAACAGGAATAACAGCAGTCCATTTTATTCAAACGGCCTGATTCTATAAGTCACGCCTATCTTATCACAGATTTCCCGGCACTGTTGCTCTTCTTCCTTGGAAATTGTGGTTTCGACGGTAGACAGGATTACGTTGGGTACATATTTACGTACATTTCCCGCGAAACGCAGCATTGCCTCATGTGACTGAATCCCGAATTTACTTCGTGTCAGTTTCAGATATTCCTCACTATTAGGAGTATTCAGACTGATTGAAATGGTATCTACAAGCCCTTCAAACATAGGCGCCGTATCTTTGTCATAAATCAAATCAGAGAGTCCATTTGTGTTAATACGTATCATAATATGAAACTGTTCTTTTGCAAATGCGGCTACTTTCAAAAGGTCATCCAACCGCTCTGTCGGCTCACCGAATCCGCAAAATACCAGTTCCTTATACTTCGTCATATCAAATTTATCAAATTCCGCAATTACCTCATCCACACTCGGCTCACGCTCCAGCCACAGACTTCCCGAATGATTCATCTCATCCTTCGTCTGACGCAGACAAAATGTACACGAACACGGACAACGATTTGTCATATTAACATACAAATTTTCATGCACCTCATACAAAATTACCATTTTTCATACTCTCTATACTTTCTTATTTATTTTGCACAAAAAAGCCTCTATTTTAGCCATTTGTGCAATTGTTTATAAAGTTACAACAATGACTCTGCATTTGATAATGGGCGAAAACTGTGTCATT
>JAAUZS010000100.1 GCA_014804495.1 Lachnospiraceae bacterium | reverse complement strand
TCATGGAATATGGTAAAGCTGGACGGAGAATGGTATTGTGTGGATTGTGCCTGGGACGATCCAATCGGAGGAAGTCCCTGTCATACCTATTTCAATGTGACCAGCGACTATCTTCGCAGTGGCAGCATCCATCGGTGGGATGAATCTTCTGTGCCGGAGGCGACTGGTACAACTTATGCCTACGACGGCTATTAATGATAAAGACCTTTTAAGAAAGGAAAGCAGGGCAATGAGCAAAGTCTTAGATAAAACCAATACCCCAAAAGATTTGAAAATCTTATCACGAAATGAGCTTGTACAGTTATGTGGAGAAATTAGGCAGCAGATGCTCTTGCGTCTTAGTATGACAGGTGGTCATGTGGGTTCTAACTTAGCAGTTATTGAGGCTACTGTTGCATTACATTATGTTTTTAATTCTCCGGTTGACAAAATTATTTTTGATGTGTCCCATCAATGCTATACCCATAAGCTGTTGACCGGAAGGAAGGCGGCTTATACTGATCCTGCGGAATTTGCTTCTGTCAGCGGTTTTACTAATCCGGTGGAGAGTGAGTATGATATTTTTTCTATCGGTCACACTTCTACAGCAATCAGTCTCGCCTGCGGGATGGCGAAAGGCCGGGATGTGAAAGGAGAATCCCATAATGTGATCGCTGTGGTTGGTGACGGGGCGTTAAGCGGCGGGGAGGCTTTTGAAGGATTGAATAATGCTGCCGCTCTTGGGAGCAATATTATCCTTATAGTGAACGATAATGATATGAGCATTGCAGAAAATCATGGAGGCTTGTATCAGAACCTCCGGATGTTACGGGAGACGGACGGAAAGGCTCCCTGTAATCTTTTTCGGGCGCTGGGCTTTGATTACTTTTTTGTCCGTGATGGAAATGATCTTAATGAGATTGCAGATGTACTGGAAAATGTCAAAGATACAGACCACCCAGTTATTATTCATATGTGTACAGTAAAAGGAAAGGGTTATCTTTCAGCAGAACTTGACCGTGAAAACTGGCATTATATGGGGCCGTTTGATATAGACACAGGGAAACTGAAATGTGAGGCTGCACCTGTGGAAACCTATGAGGCCCTGACTGCTGTATATTTGGCGGATAAAATGAGGAAAGACCCCACGGTTACTGCAATTACTGCAGGAACTCCGAAGGTCTTAGGCTTTGAGGAGGAGCTGAGAAAACAATTTCCAAAGCAATTTCTGGATGTAGGAATTGCGGAAGGTCATGCTGTGGCTTTTGCTTCTGGTATTGCAAAGGCGGGAGCAAAACCTGTATTTGGGGTCAGCAGTTCCTTTTTGCAGAGAACCTACGATCAGCTTTCTTCCGATTTGGCGCTTAACAAAAGTCCGGCAGTTATTCTTGTGTTTTTTGCGGGGATCAGTGGTGGCAGTCAGACGCATATGGGAGTTTTTGATATTTCACTTGCTGCGAATATTCCAGGCATTATTTATCTGGCACCAACCTGTAAGGAAGAATATTTCAGTATGCTGGAATGGGGGCTGAACCAGCCAGAACATCCGGTGATTATCCGTGTGCCGGGAGTGGAAACCGTATCCAGAGATGCGGCTTTGCTGTCTGATTATGGATATCCTGCAAAATATGAAATTGTGGAACATGGGGAGGCAGTGGCGATTCTGGCACTTGGAAAATTTTTTGAGCTGGGCGAAAAGGTGAGAGAAAAACTGGAGGAGGATCATGGAATCCATGCAACGCTTATCAATCCCCGCTATGCTTCTGCCGTGGATAAGGAGATGCTTAACGCATTGCCGGGGTATGGCCATGAAATGGTTGTCACGCTGGAGGACGGCGTAATAGATGGAGGTTTTGGTGAAAAGATTGCAAGGTTCTATGGAACTTCATCTATTAAGGTGTTAAACTTCGGAGCAAAAAAGGAATTTGTCAACCATGTAGCAGTNGAGGAACAATATTTTAGATACCGCCTAACACCGGAGCAGATTGTTTCGGATATTTTAGAGGAAATCAGAATTTAAGTAAAAAAGGAAAGGTGTGTTTTATTTATGTTAAAAAAGATGCTAATGGTAGGAATTTCAGCTTTTATGATATTTACACTTGGAGCGTGTGGAAATAGTAATTTACCNGTAGAGAGAAATCTGAATACAGATTCGTCAGTGGAAAATAGCACAGATTCTGCATCTAAAACCCAAGAAAATGAAAACAGTGATAGTAATGAATAAACCACACAAAAAAGTGACCGCCCCAGCCAAAGGTAAGGTCACTTCTTTGTAAGTAATNTTATCGGGGCTGACCGTCTATCGGCAGTATTCCCTTTTGTGCCTTTATTGTAACAGATTCCCCCGCGTCTGTCAAACGCTGCGGAGCGTTCCGCTGAAACCATTTTATGCCNGATTCCGCGAAAAAGCAAGGGGTAAACTTGTATAGCGGAAGCCCCTAAAAATGCGACTTCNGCATTCCCAGAGGCTTCCTTAGGGGAGGATAAGTATTTCATTATCTTTTGACTAATATCATTATTNCCCGGTTTTGTGAGTTTATTCATTAAGATTTAGATTNATGAATAAATTCGAGGTTAAATGTGAGATTTTTGAAAAAGATTGATATATAATTTTACTTTTTTCTCAAAATGTTATATACTAACGTAGTATAAATTATATATTTAGGTATTTATGAAAGCATTTATATCAAAATGTAGTTGTNCAACGGATGTCATGATATACTGNTATATAATCAATACAAAAAATAACGAAAACAGGATAAAGGTGGAAATTAAAATGACATTATTGGATCAATGGCGTGAAAAGGCTTATTCTGAGACTACTGACAGGGCAACTTTGCAGAAAATATGGACTGATTATTTTGCAAAAGAAAAAGATATCTATGCGCAGCTTCTGAAAGATCCTGATGAAGTGGTAGAAGGAACCGTAAAAGAGCTGGCTGAAAAATATGATGTCGATATTATGACTATGACCGGATTTTTGGACGGTATTAATGACAGCTTGAAGAAAGCCAATCCGATTGAGGAAATGGATGAGGACACCAAGGTAAATCTTGGCTTTGACAAAGAGCTGCTTTATAAGAATATGGTAGCGGCAGAGGCTGACTGGTTATATAATCTGGAAGAGTGGAACGATATTTTTGACGAGGATACCAGAAAGGCACTTTATAAAGAGCAAAAAGATTCTACAACGATTCGCAAGGAGCCCAAGGTATATCCGAATGACCCATGCCCATGCGGAAGCGGAAAGAAATATAAGAAATGCTGTGGCAGAAATGCATAGTATCGAAAATGAAGGCGGTAATGAAATAAAGAATAATGAAGAAGAAAAGCAACAGATGANCAGCTCGCGTGTGCAAAATGCAGTCAGGCTGTTTGAAAGCGGATATAACTGTGCCCAGTCGGTTTTTGCAGCTTACGCCGATTTATTTGGCATGGACACGCAGACTGCGTTGAAGATGTCGAGTGCTATGGGAGCCGGAGTCGGACGAATGAGGGAAGTCTGNGGCGTGGTTTCATCGATGGCGATGCTGGCAGGATTGAAAGAAGGTAATGCCGACCCTAATGATGAGGAGGCAAAAGCACATATTTACGGANTTGTCCGTCTGATGAGCGCNGANTTTAAGAAGCAGCATGNAACNATTATATGCAAAGAGCTTCTCGGAATAGANGGAATGGAAGAAAGNGCNAGNCCTTCGGTNAGNACNCCGGANTTTTATGCGTCACGTCCATGCAGNNNGCTNATCGCNCATGGTGCNGAGATAATAGAAGAGATTCTTNTNGNNGAAANANNNGANTGANTANGAGNGGANGTATAATTATGGTAGCAACAATAACGTTTATGAAAAAGACAATTGCAGAAGCCAAAAAAGCGTCTGAAAAACTATTCCAAGGTGAGATTACGATTGGTAAAAAGGAATGCTGGCTCATAGGTATTATATTGCTGCTGGCAGGAATTACAATCGGTCTGTTGAATGCACCGCTGACGCATGGGGTAAATTTCAGCCTCTTTAGTCATAATGGGTGTAATAACGGAAACAACAGCCCTATTGGAAAAGATGCTGATAAATTATGTAAACCTATTGTAAAAAAAGAGGAAAATGATAAAGAAGAAGCGAATGATTCCAAATCTTCCTGTACCTGTAAGAAAAAGAAGAGATGGATTACATGTTAATATAGTGTAAGGTTTACTGTGAATGATATCGTAAATCGAATGTGGCAGAAAGGGGCATGATAATAAATGAAAATTACGTTAAAGGACGGTTCGGCNAAAGAATATGCNCAGCCAATGAGCATATATGAGATTGCTGCGGATATTTCGGAAGGACTGGCAAGAGCAGCATGCGCGGGNGAAGTGNACGGCAGGATTGAAGANCTNCGTACCGTTATTGATAAAGACTGTGAGTTAAATATAGTTACTGCAAACGACGCTGCCGGACTGCGCGTTATCAGACATACCGCATCCCATGTGCTTGCAGAAGCGGTTAAGAGACTGTTTCCGAATGCGAAGGTAACAATCGGACCGGCTATTGACGAAGGNTTTTATTATGACTTTGACGCGGAGCCTTTTTCCAGAGATGATTTGGACAAACTGGAAGCTGAGATGAAGAAGATTATCAAGGAAGGNCATAAGATNGAGAGATTCACTATGCCGAGGGAAGAAGCAATCCGCTTCATGGAAGAAAAGGGAGAACCNTATAAGGTGGAATTGATANGCGANCTCCCGGAAGACGCGGAGATTTCTTTCTATGANCAGGGTGGATTTGTGGATTTGTGTGCAGGNCCGCACCTNATGAGTACTAAGAATATNAAAGCATATAAGCTTATATCTTCCTCTATGGCNTATTGGAGAGGNGATTCCAATAANGCGCAGTTACAGCGTATTTATGGCACNGCATTCCAGAAAAAGGAAGAACTGGAGGCTTATCTGGAGCATCTGGAGGATATAAANAGNCGCGACCACAACAAGCTGGGGCGTGAAATGGAGTTATTNACAACAGTNGATGTAATCGGTCAGGGACTGCCGCTGCTGCTTCCTAAGGGAACTAAAATGATTATGAAGATGCAGCGCTGGATTGANGACCTTGAGGATAAAGAGTGGGGCTATGTGCGTACCAAGACTCCGCTNATGGCGAAGAGCGATTTATATAAGATGTCAGGACACTGGGATCATTATAAAGAAGGAATGTTTGTGCTTGGTGACGAGGAAAAGGATAAAGAGGTGCTTGCGCTNCGTCCNATGACCTGCCCNTTNCAGTATTTCTGCTATAAAAACACTCAGCATTCATATAGGGATCTGCCGATNCGNTATGGCGAGACTTCAACATTATTCAGNAANGAAGANTCCGGCGAGATGCACGGTCTTACCAGAGTGCGNCAGTTTACGATTTCAGAAGGTCATCTGATAGTCAGACCCGACCAGATGGTAGANGAATTTAAAGGTTGTCTGGCGCTTGCGAAACACTGCCTGACCGTGTTGGGCGTGGAAGANGATGTTACTTANCANNTNTCTAAATGGGATCCGGACAACCGCGAAAAATATATCGGNGANCCGGAAGTATGGAATGAAACCGAGCAGCATATCAGNGATATTCTGACNCAGTTAGATATTTCNTTCGTAGANGATGTGGGNGAAGCGGCATTCTATGGACCNAANGTAGATATCAATGCCAAGAANGTATACGGCAAAGAAGACACAATGATTACCATTCAGTGGGATGCGCTTTTAGCAGAGCAGTTCGACATGTACTATATAGACCAGAACGGTGAAAAACAGCGTCCTTACATTATCCACAGAACGTCTATGGGATGTTATGAAAGAACNCTTGCATGGCTGATAGAGAAATATGCCGGTAAGTTCCCGACATGGCTGTGTCCTGAGCANGTGCGNGTTCTTCCTATTTCCGAGAAGTATGAGGATTACGCTGAGTCTGTCAGAAAAGAACTGGCTAAAAACGATATTGACGTAACGGTAGATAACCGTTCCGAAAAGATTGGATTTAAGATTCGCGAAGCAAGACTTGCTAAGCTGCCATANATGCTGGTAGTAGGACAGCAGGAGGCGGAAGACGGTACTGTTTCTGTCAGAAGCCGATTTGCCGGTGATGAGGGNGTCAAGCCGCTTAACGAATTTATCGAGCAGATTTGTAAAGAAATAAGAACCAAAGAAATCCGTAAGGAAGAAAATGTTTCGGAATAATTAGTCCGGAACAGGCAATAATAACCTTAATAGCGTGTTTCTACGCGCTGGAAAATATGGATAGTTCAGGAGGTTATTATGGCAGAATTAAAATGCGGTGTGGAAAATTGCGGATATAATCAGGATTGTTGTTGCTGCAAGGGTGACATTATGGTAGGCGGACAGCATGCCTGNGACTGTGGAGATACATGCTGCGAGAGTTTTTCGCAAAGAAGAGGGGATTCCTATACAAGTTCCCTTTTCCATCCAAGCAGGACAATCAGCATTGACTGTGAGGCGACAAATTGTACGTATAACAGTAATTATAAGTGTCATGCAGACCATGTTGACATCAGAGGCTGCGGTGCGGCGGATTGCAAGGAAACGGAATGCGCCACNTTTAAGGAATCATAGAATGGAATTATAATTTGTTACTTTCAGATTAAATAAAGGCATCCTATGAGAAAAAGGAAGTTCCATAGGATGTTTTTTTTACTTTGGTGTTGACAACGTACATAAACTGTGTTAAAGTATCATACAGTGTAAGGGGATTTACACATAAAAACAAGCAGAGTATCCACTCTCACCTTGCGGCGATTNGGCTGGCAAGAGTTAATAGCTCATAATAATAGGAAGTCTATAATGNTTTTTTCTATTATATGTTGGTATACAGCTTCTGAATATGGAATGTTCGTGGCTGTTGTATACACAGAGTGAAGTGGATAGTTATGCTATCCATTTTTTGTTCTATAAGAAAGTTTTATTGAGGAGGGTATAGCTATTAGCGAATTATTCATTAACGAACAGATTAGGGACAAAGAAGTCAGAGTAATTGGAGAGGATGGCGAGCAGCTCGGAATCATGTCTTCCAAGGAAGCTTTGAAGCTTGCCGAGGAAGCGGGCGTGGACCTTGTGAAGATTGCACCGACAGCTAATCCGCCGGTATGCAGGATTGTAGATTATGGTAAGTTCAAATATGAACAGACCAGAAAAGAAAAGGAAGCCAAGAAGAAACAGAAAGTCATTGAAATCAAAGAGATTCGTTTGTCTCCGAATATTGATACCAATGATTTAAATACTAAAATAAATGCGGCCAGAAAGTTCATTACAAAAGGGGACAGAGTGAAAGTTACCCTTCGTTTCCGCGGGCGTGAAATGACCCATATGAACAACAGCAAACACATCCTTGATGATTTTGCCGAGGCACTCGCTGACGTCGCTGTTATTGAGAAGGCGCCGAAGGTAGAGGGAAGAAGCATGACTATGTTTTTAGCTGAGAAGCGATAAGCTTATTCAGTTTAAAATAAACGATATCCCTTGATATCTCATAAATATATTAAATGTAGGAGGAGTTTTGAAATGCCAAAAATGAAGACAAGCAGATCAGCTGCAAAACGTTTTAAAGTAACCGGAACGGGTAAATTAAAGAGAAATAAAGCTTATAAACGCCATATCTTAACTAAGAAATCCTCAAAAACCAAGAGGAATCTTAGAAAACCCGCTATGACAGATTCAACAAATGTAAAGAACATGAAAAAGATATTGCCGTATTTGTAAAATTTCAGGTTTGCAAATATTTTGAGAGAGAATCGTAAGGAGGAATAAAGACATGGCAAGAATTAAAGGCGGTTTAAACGCTAAGAAAAAGCATAACAGAGTTTTAAAGCTTGCAAAAGGATATAGAGGAGCAAGATCGAAACAGTACAGAGTAGCAAAACAGTCAGTAATGAGGGCATTGGCGTCATCATATGTCGGAAGAAAAGAGAGAAAACGTCAGTTCAGACAGTTATGGATTGCACGTATTAATGCTGCAGCAAGAATGAACGGCATCTCATACAGCAAATTTATGTTTGGTCTTAAGAATGCCGGCGTCGATATAAACAGAAAGATGTTAGCTGAAATGGCAGTTAATGATGCAGATGGTTTTAAAACATTAGCAGATCTTGCAAAGGCAAACCTTAAATAATTAAGTCACAATATAGAGACAATGGAGAAGGTTACTCCTTCTCCATTTAAGGGCTTGCTTTTTTAAATGAAATTGGTTATAATAATAAATGCATTTCGGGATGTGGCTCAGGTGGTAGAGCGCTACTTTAGGGAAGTAGAGGTCGCAAGTTCAAGTCTTGTCATTCCGATTAAGAAAGTCTTTGAAAATGCTGTAGTTGCAGGAGTTCAGAGACTTTCTTTTTTATTAAGTTGATTGCTATTTATCATCATTTGCAAAAATATAATATTAATTTACTATCTACAGAAAAATGCTATCTCTTTCAACAAATCTCTGAAATCAAAGAGACTGTCCGCATTGTCCCATCCAAGTATGATATAACCGCAGAGGAAAACACAATTTACCTATTTCTTTCCGGATTTAATAGGGGGCTAAACAATTTAATTTTTTTCACCGGTTACTGTATTAAATAATAATTTAGGTGGCAATCAGCTAATATACAATGAAGGTGAGGATGCGTATTACATCCAACATGGTGCCGATTCAGTACCAAAAAAATTGGGTAGTAGTGGCAAAATAACAAAGTTAGGTGCAAAACAGATAAAAAGTACTACAGGAAGTACTTCTTGGACTGTACCTCAGGGAACCACTTTAAGTCAAATTCTTGTTTACATTGAAAGTTATTATTGTAATGTAGTATGTTATGAAGAAAGTCAAATGGTAATAAATTCAAATTTATCATACAACTTAAGTGGTACTACATTAACGGCTACCGTTAGAGGATATCACATAGACCCAGGATATAGATATTCTAATGATTTGAGATTATATCCCACGCTTAACGCAATTATTGTAAAATAATTCCTAAATTTAGGATATTGTGCCAACATAGTATACTCTAACCGATGTATTCACAGTTCCGAAGGACGCTCCACTATCCATAGACAACACATGACCTTTAGTAACATTAACTCGTATCGTTTCAGAGTCGATAACTATTATAGATGAACTGCCCGCACTAATACTAATTCCATGGTCAGTTGCAGTATTTCCACCTGGTACATTAAAACCAGCCGTAAGTAAGCACAAAAAATTATTTTCAGATAAATTTGTCGCCTTTACCTTGTCACTAATATTTATTGTCTTAGTCGCAGTAAAAGTTCCCAAATATACAGCTCCAACAGAGCTAAAAGGGAACACTGAATCTGCACCTGCCTTTGTCTTGTAGCCTGTGATTTTACCTTCATCGTCATATATGAACTGAGGTAAATTATTATTTAATACAGTAACCGGTGAAAAAAATTAAATTGTTTAGCCCCCTATTA
>JAAUZS010000099.1 GCA_014804495.1 Lachnospiraceae bacterium | reverse complement strand
TCAATATTGATTAGCGTCCCTCCGCACATATTATGGGAGCCTCTGGAATCTTCCCTGATTAAGTTCATCATTTTATTTTTGAACTCACTATCATTCATCATTTTTTCAAATGCTTCATCCGTAATCTGTATCGAAACACTTGAACCCCACGATAAAGAATTTATTTCTTTCCACATTTCTTTCTTAAAGGCTTCCAGTTTTTCCGCTTCTGATAATTCTTGTGCGCTGCCTGTTTCTTCCATGCTGTTTACGCTCTTTGTACTTTTTTTCGTTGTTACCATAATGCTCTGATAATAACTCTGTTCTACTCCACTAATGCTCATTTCCAAATCTCCTCCATCTACGAAAATAAATGTTGAGTATTTGCTACAAAACTTGTATTCTCATTCAAAACATCTGAAAGAATGTTTATCGCTGTTCCTTTTTTGTAACCGGAACTATTGAAAGCTATTAAAAATTTTTCTCTGGCCTCCTCCATGATTGATACTGCCGAATCCCTATATTCAGTATCAAAAAGTTGTGCCTTATCTTGTGTTTTTCCTTCATTTTGAGAACCGTTTCTATGGAAATACCATGAACTGTCCGGATTCTCAAATGCCTTATTTGTTTGCTGACAGGTAATATATCCTTCCAAATTTGCCAGCCGCATCTTATAAGCCTCATCCAATCCAGCCAAATCTTCCTCAAGTGTCAGCGATCTTTTCCCCGTAAGTTCATAGGAAACTTCACGGTCTCCATTTTCATGTTCTTTTACGATTTCATTGTAACGAGTTTCATATGTATCCATTATAGATTTCATCACATCTTCAACATTATAATTTCCGTCTTTTAATGTCTGGCTGCTGATGCTCCGCATTGCCGTATAATGTTCCCATGCGACCTCGTTCGTATTTTGTATTGTCAGTTCCCTGGGATTGGTATAATCTGAATCAGGTTCAAATTTGCTTACCATTTCCCGCAGCATATTTCTTCCTGCATCAGAAATAGAAAGATTTGCCGACTGCTTTGCCGTCTTTGAGATTGCTTCCCTAACAGTTGTTTTTCCCTGCATATAATTTGAATTCGTTCTTAAATAATCATAATTTTGTCTTACTCCATTGATAACCATTTCTTAATATCCTCCTTTATTATCTCCCCAACAAGCCTGCCTATGATTTATTGGTGATACGCGTCCGGGACTTTATTTCCTACTATGCTTTAGCATCAAAACTACTCTGCATATCTTTCACATTTACCGCTTCTTCACTTGCCATCGGAATCCCTCTCTTGGCATTTCCCTACGCTTCATTATAGATCATGCACATTTCCGTCTGCCTTGCTGCCTCTGCATTAGTGGTATACATCGTCCACCCATTATTGGAATAAGTCGCTACCATCTCCCCATTCTTATCGTAAAACTCTATGTACTCATTATTTCCTGATGGCAATTTCTGATATTTCACTTTACCTTCAAGCAGAGTTGCCACAAAATCTATCGGTTTTAGCACATTCTGTCTGTTCCTTGAAACAGCTTTTAACCCGGAAGTGATAATTCCCTTTCTATCCGGAGATACTTCTGATGTGTAGCTCTTCATCAGTTTGTTAAAGCCTTCTGATTTATTCTGGAATTGCCCCTTCGCAAAATCCTTATAGGCTTGTTCCACAATCTGCTTCCGATATTCTTCATCACTAACACCGCTTTTCTTTTTAGAGAAAACATATTTATCATTAAAATCAGGCAGATGAATACCGCCTATACTTCCTGTTCCGGAAAAGAATCTTTGCTGCAAAGAACCATTGAACGTATTAACCTGCATTATTCCACCCTCTCATGCAAATTTCCTAATCCTGTTCAGCATTTCATACATCCGGCTATTACCAAACATATAATTTTGCATGTCAAGTGGCTTCCCTGTCTGTCTGCTTTCCCGGTACAGCTTCATATAGGCATCCTTTGCCTGATAAAAGCTATCTTCTAATTCTTCCATCTCTTTTGTTGGCATTTCAGGAATATTCCCCTGAAAGAACTGCCCCTGGACCGCTATTCTGGCACACGATTTCTGCCATGCCACTTCCTGCTCATATTGCATATCCAACCACTCAATTTCTTCTTCCATTGTCAGTAAAGTCCCATCTGCCTTATAATACTGCTCCTGTTCATTTTCATGACGCTGTTCGATTTCAGAATACAACCTTGCATAACTCAGCCCACAAGCATTCACAACATCTGAATAACCATACTGCCCTTTTTCTTCCCTGACTTCCTTTAATATTCCGGCTCTCGTATCGCTGAACGATGTAGCCGATTGCAGCACCGTATGCTTAATTTTATCCATTAACATTTCCCTGTTTTTCGATAATTGGGAAACTTCCAAGGAATCTCTATGAAACACTTCCTGGTCTTCATTTTGATTTCCATGAGATTTCAAATACCCTCTATTAAGTTTAAGACCATCCTGCAAATGAACAGGATAATCGGAAATACTAATTGACATACATTTTCTCTCCTTTATGTTTTTCCCTTGCAATAAGTCCGAACAGTCCACAGAAGTAAAGATTTATGCGCTTCTGCGGGATAGGGTGTAAACATTATATTTATGCTTTTATATCAAAACTTGCCCCCGTGGATACTGATGTACCAGAAACCGCAGCTAAAAGATTCTGTGTAATGTTTTTTACATCAGTGCCAGTAGCTGATATTGTGAATGTTTCAGCTCCACTATCTTCCGTCAGCTTCTCCAACTGCTCCTTTTTCTCTGCTCGTCTCTTAGCCGCCTTTTCTTCTAAAATTTTTCTTTCCTCTCGCCTTTTTTCTAATCTTTCTTTTTGCTTCTTTTCTGTATTCAGTATGGATGAGCTTTGTTTTGTGCCGCTGGTTCTTGTTGAACCACTGCAGGAGCATTGCATACTCCCATCTGCATTGATCCTTACAGCAAAGCCATGTATCTCAATACCATCACTTTTTGCTTTAGCAAACATCTGCTCATGCGCTGCCGGTATGCCCGCTATGTCATTTTCAATTTTTTTTGCGAAGTCCGGATCACTTGCCATTTTTTTCAGGCAATCATTGGAAAGATTCAAAACGATATTATTTTTACCGCCACTTGCAATGCCCCCACTCGAATTAATATTNATCTGCGGAAATTTCTTGCATAACTGTTCATAGTATGCCTGCACCTTATCTTTGCTNTTTGTTGATGNATTTGTNTTTACCTCCGTTGCCGCCTTGCTGTCCGATTTTTTTGTNGTNTNGGTGTAGNTTNNNGNATAGTTNCTNTAATTNNTTGTAATCTCCATTGCCATAATTTTNNTCCTCCACNATANAATTTTTATTNGCNGCCCCTCTGTCGTTCAGAGCCGCCNCTGCCCCNTCGNNATAAGTCNGGGCAGACCGCAAAGGCAAAGGTTTATGTGCCTCTGCGGAATAAGGTGTAATTTTGATTTTGTCATTTATGCCTTTGCCTCAAAACTTGTCATTGGGACTACGGTTGTGGTAGAAACAGGCTTTATACCTACGCNTGCTGCATTTAAGGTATATTCCCCTGTTTCGATTCTTGCTTCTTTGGCTACTTTCTTTTCTGCCTGCCTTTCAGCTATCCTCTTTTCTTCTGCCTTTTTCTCTGCTTGTTTTTTAGCTATTTTTTCCTTCTCTTCACGTTTCTTTCTAGCTTTTAACCAGCGTTCTTCCTCTTCCTTATACTTCTTCTGTGTTTTATTGGTATTGTTATTTCCGTTTCCTGCATTGGCAGTCCTCATGCCGCCGCAGGATGACTGCCTGTTGCCATTGGCATCATATGTAACAGTTCTACCGCCAAGCACGACACCATCCCTTTGCGCCCAACCGTAAACCATTGAATTTGCAGCAACTTCTCCCGACAGATTCCATTCGATTTCTTTTGCAAATTCCGGATCGTTCGCCATTTTCTTTAAACAGTCATACGAAAGATTTACCGTGACTTTGCTACTATTACTCGGTAATACGCCGCCATTTGTATTGAAATTTATCTGCGGAAATTTCTTGCATAACTGTTCATAATATGCCTGCACCTTGTCTTTACTGTTTGTTGATGTATTTGTTTTTACCTCCGTTACCGCCTTGCTGTCGGATTTTTTTGTAGTGTCGGTGTAACTCGCTGCATAGCTGNTATAATTGTTTGTAATCTCCATCGCCATAATTTTCATCCTCCACGATAAAATTTTTATNGACNGCTCCTCCGTCATTCAGAGCCGCCCATGCCCNCTTATTTTAAGTCCGGGCATAATGCCCTCCTTCAGCCAAGCAGTGTATCGCCACCCACCGCAGTTTCCGTCATGACATTTGCATCATAGGCATTGGACGCCTTCGCCAACTGCCTCCCACTGCTCCACGCCTTTGTCAGTCTGCTCCTCTCTAATTCCTGCTTTGCAATTTTTTCATTCAATATTTCTTGCTGCTGTTTTTTAGCCTGCGCTCGTTTTTCCAGATATTCTTCCAAAATCTCTTTATGCCTGTCTTTCTGCCCGCTTGTCTTCTTATAAAAGCTGTCCTGTGAACGTGCAAAAAATTCTGAATCATTGTTGGGACCAGACCACGAATCTCCTCTATAATCTTTCTCNGTTGCCCCTACAGTAAGCAACAAGGAAGCCTTTAGTGGAGCAAAAGACGAAGTCAGATCACGCTGAAGCGCTGACATTATCTTAGCCCTATACTCCGGATTATCTTTCATATTCTTAAATGCTTCCTCTGATATGTTGATAGCCAGATTAGTGATTGTTCCGTTCTTTGGTATCCTATCAAGCTCGGCATAAAATTCTTTTTTAAAAGCCGCCATTTCTTCCGCTTCTGACATTTCCTTTGTGCTGTCTGCTTCTTCTGTTTTAGCTGCCTTTTCAGCAAAGGTTGTTCCTGTGGCAGACATTTTTTGTGCTTTGCCTGCATATTGATATGATGCTAAAGNTCCATTCACATTACTAATACTCATTTTCTATACTCCTTCTACAATTTCTCCAACTACTCCTGCTTTTCCTNCCTCCGGGATTTTACTTTGGGCATTAGCCGTACAGGTTATACTTGCTTGCCAGTGCAGAATAAAGCGATCCCGTGGAAGAATACTGGCTGGACAAGCTGCTCTGGTTGGTATGAGCATTGTCGGATACCCGGTCTGCCACATATGCCGCCTTTTGGGTAAAGCCCTTGGTGTTCCCAAGCACCTTCTCCAGAGTGTCGATATCCGCCTCTTTCAACTTATCCTTGTCAACACTCAGCGAACCATCCTTTGCAATGGTGATTCCAATGCTCTCCAGCGCCTCCTTGTTGTCGGAAGCCGCAGATTTCAGCATCTGGCTGTAATAGTCATTCAAGGTGCTGGACGTGTTCTTTAGTGCAGAAAGCGTGCTGTTGTACTTTCCTACAAAATCCTCTACTACATTGTAGACGTCCTGATTGTCTCCGCTTTCCCTTGCCTTGGAAAAGAGGGAATCCTCCCCGGTTGCCATAAAGACAGATGCCGCCTCCGATAACTGATCCGCTGCCTTTTCCAGCTTTTCATACTTGGTCTTGGTGGCAACATCTGTAGCACTGTTCTTGTTCAGAGCGTTGAGCAAGGTGTTGTTGGAATTGCCATTGATGTAATTTAAGAGCGAAGTGCCATTGATTGGTAACCCTGCTTTCCTTGCTGATTCGTTCAGCATCTGTGTTGTGATTCTCATCATGTTCTTAGTCCTCCTTCTGCTGTAGCATTACTGTTACTTTAAATACATTTTCATTTTTATGTACATATCACCAGGATAACGACCGGCCACGTCTTTTACACATTAGTTCCCGCTGCCGTAATATCAAAAACGCCGTTTCCCACTGGTTCTACCATAACATTAGCTTCATAAGCATTAGACGCTTTCGCTAACTGCCTTTCATGGTTCCATGACTGCAATAACCTGTTTCTTTCCTGCTCCTGCTTTGCAATCTTTCCATCTAATAATTCCTGCTGCTGTTTTTTGACCTGTGCCCGCTTTTCCAGATATTCTTCCAAAAGCTCTTTCTGCCTGTCTTTCGTTTCGCTCGTCTTTTTATAAAAGCTGTTCTGGGAACGTGCATAAAATTCCGAGTTATTGTTGACGGACCACCCATCAGCCCTGTAATCTTTACTGGTGGCTCCTACGGTAATTACCAAAGAGCAGTCCGGAGCCGGAGCAACAGAACCAGTCATATCGCGTTTAATCAGAGATAACACCTTTTCCCTGTACTCTGGATCATCTTTCATATTCTTAAACGCTTCCTCTGATATGTTGATAGCCACATTCGCTATTGTTCTATCCCTTGGTATCTTTTCAATTTCAGCATAAAATTCTTTTTTAAAAGCCGCCATTTCTTCCGCTTCTGATAATTCCTTTGTACTGCCCGTTTCTCCCATGCTGTTTACGTTCTTTGTACTTTTCGTTGTTGCTACATTGTTCTGATAATAACTCTGTCCTACTCCACTAATAGCCATTTTTTAATCCTCCATATCTATCTTTTTTAGCAGTCATTGAAAATTAGAATTATTATTTTACCTATTTCTCTGCCACATTTTTATGTTATCCGCTTTATCCCCCGCTGCTTTCCATATCAAATTTATATCCGACTCCTAACATAGTTTTTATATATGCCGGGTTTTTGCTGTCCGGCTCAATCTTTTTC
>JAAUZS010000098.1 GCA_014804495.1 Lachnospiraceae bacterium | reverse complement strand
CTATTGTTACATCGGTCAATGAGTCCTCTGTTGCTATGGTGTCCTCTGGATGGAGCGTTTTATACAGCTTTAGCAGATAACTCTTATTTTGAAAAAGGTCAAGAAATACGCTATTTTTTGCGGTACGCTTTGCCATGACTTCTTGTGTCTGCTTTGTATCGTCCTGCACCTTATCACCTCGATTTCTAAAGATATGTGTTTCAAGATACGATATAGCCTACTCCTGTTACACTTCAATTATACAAAAAATTGCCTATCTTTACAATAAAATTCACATTAAATTTCTTCCTCAGTTCAGTCCTGCACAGTTGACTGTTATCGGCAAATTAAAATAAGTTCCTATTTTCTAATTTTAGGCACCCCATTCCCTTCCGTCAACGCCGTTTTCGCTAATTTATCAGCTTCTTCATTATATTTATTTCCGGTATGTGCCGCTATCTTCTGAAAGCTGATTTCTATATTCCTAGAATTCTCCTTCATAAAATCTGCATACTTCTTTGTTAAATCATTTTTTGCCTTCCATTGGCCTACAGCCCACATTTCTATTCCACTGTAGTCATAGCAAATCTTTACAGAAGAATACCCATTTACTATGCTCCACTTTACAGCATACATAGCTCCCAGCATTTCTCCGGTAACATTTCTTAATGCAATGGATTCAGGATTATCCCCATTTCCGGATTCACGAACGATTTCTCCGTCTGGCAAAATCAGGATGCAGCCAAACGAATACTTGCCAATGCTTTCATCAAAACTGCCATCCACATATGCAATAACCTGATTCTCTTTTAGTTCCGGCGAATCAGCCAAAGAAATATCATCAACAAATGTATCGCCATCTTTACCCAAATATGCCAAAGCTTCCTCTTTTGTAGAAAAGCTTTTGTACTCTGCTCCGGAATAGCCATCTACCGCCGCCTTGCACTCATCCCATGTTTCAAATATTCCCTCTGTTTTTCCTTTTCGTACAGCATACACTTTCTTTTTAGCCATAGTCCCCTCCAAATTATGATAATTCCATTAGGGAAATCAATATTCTTTCATTTTTAGCATAAAATACATAATAAACGTATCATATACCGTATACGTTTTCAACACATTTTTCACAATATATCGTATCAGATTGTATTAAATTAATAAAAATGTTAATATTTTTTAGTATACAGGGCAAACATTAACGAGGATACAATATGTTTGGAATCACTACTGAAACGAAAACACATAAGATGACAGAGGGGAATCCGCTTAGCACGATTCTCCTTTTTGCAGTGCCGATGATTCTGTCCAATCTTTTTCAGCAGCTCTATAATGTCATAGATACTGTAATAGTAGGCAAACGGCTTGGGACAGATGCTCTGGCGGCAGTCGGGAGCGCAAGCAGCATTACTGCGGTATTTGTACAGCTGGCGACCGGATTTGCGCTCGGTGGCTCTATTGTGATTGCACAGTATTTCGGCGCCGGCAGAACCGAGAAAATATGGCAATGTACCACCACTTCCACTATATTCTCGGCTATAATTTCACTTGTATCGACAATTATCATTTGGATAGAAGCAAGACCGCTTCTGTTGGTAGTTAACACACCGGAGTACATTGTTGACATGGGTGTCAGTTATTTACGCTTATACTTTTTGGGATGCATCCCCATTTTCGTATACAATGCGCTAAATGGTGTTTATGTAGCGTTAGGAGATTCTCGTACTCCCCTGAAGTTCTTAATAATATCATCTGTTATCAATGTTTTTTTGGATTTATTATTCATTATTGGACTGAATAAAGGAGTCGGAGGCGCGGCGCTTGCAACGGCTATTTCACAACTGGCGGCAGCTCTTTTGGCGATGAAAGACATTCCCAAACTGCTTAAGGAATTTGAATATAGCAAAGATATGAAATTTTTTGATGGCACGCTTCTTCTTACGATGCTTAGATTTGCGCTGCCATCTGCATTACAGCAGTCTATTGTATCGGTAGGCTCAGTTATCGTGCAGGCGACAATCAACAGTTTTGGCGCGGCTGTAATGGCAGGCAGCGCTGCGGCTTCAAAGGTAGTTAATCTGGCTACTGCCGTTCCTATCAATTTCAGTAACGCGTATTCTAATTATGTAGGTCAAAATATGGGCGCCGGTAAAGAGGAACGTATCTGGCCCGGACTTAAGGCGTCTATTCTCAGCTGCGGAGTGCTTTCCCTTGCCATTACCGCTGCTTTTGAGATATTTCCTAATCAAATCATCGGCATGTTCATAGATGAAACTGAATCAAATCTTGAGCAGGTCATGGCAGTAGGTTCTGCATATATCAGAGTCGTCGGTGCATTCCTCGTGGTATTCTCTACATTTATGCTGGTGAAAGCTACCTTCAAAGGAAGCGGCGACATGAGTTGGTTTATAATAACAACTTTACTGAGCTTTTTTATCCGATTATTTCTGACCGTAGGCTTCGCACATATTGCCGGCGTAGATATTATCTGGTGGGCATTCTGCGCAGGTTGGGTTATTGCGCTTATCGTAGCCGCCGCCAGATATTTTCAAGGCGGTTGGCGTAAGAAAGGTATTCTGTGACTCTACCTTTTCTTCTACTCTACTCCTTTTTTATAATTATCTACCAGCTCTCTGAATATTTTCTGATATGTGTCCTGCTTAAGCTCAGAGGGACTTATATACACCCAACAGATAGGATAAGTTATGGCATCCATTCCTGCATAATAATTTTCCTCAAGTTTTTCCCATGCTTCCTGCGTAATTTCATTTCCATCAGCATCATAACAGGTAGTTTCACCATCATCTTTGTATAAAGTATAGTCACTCCTATATATATCAATATACACCGTTCCGTCTTTGAGATAATACGCTCCGTCAGCAGAAGATGACCATTGAAATCCGTCTCTGATAAAATCAGAAGCAGGATAATATGTCACTTTTCCATTTGTATAAGCATATTTATAGTCAAAAAGAGTAAAATCCAGTTCTGAGTCTGACTCTAACTTCTTTCCTGAGTATTTCTGTGGCAGTTCCTCGATTTCATCATCATTTCTACGGTAAAAATGATTTTCCGAATACTGTCCTGTACCGGAAATTGCACTTGTAATAAGTTCTAATCTTCCGTCATTGTCTAAATCAAATACAGCATAGTAGAATGCCCTAGGTGTATATTTACTTATATTCCAAGAATCTTTATTTTCCGCAAAAAATTTAAGCTGACTTACCTCTTTGCAGGAAAGACCTGATAAAGCAGAACCATCAAGCATCTGATTGGATATAAATAGATAATTTTCACCGTTTTTTCTTAATGTAACAACACCGTGATAATCACCACATATCAATTCTCCTTGGAATTCATAAACGCTTTGATATTTAAGTTCAAAAACATCTTCTTCTATTCTTTTCCCGCTGATACAGACAAAAGGAATATAGTTTGTGTCTCCATGCTGACCGATATAAGAATCATATTGTTCCAGATAAACCCACTCAAGAGTTTTATTCATTTCCTCTAACGAATATCCTGTCTTCTCTATCAAAAGATCATCTATCTGTCTGGTTGTAAGACATTCAACATCCAATTCTATCGTCCAACCGGTTTCTTGTTCGTATGCTGCCTCCACATCGTCCGACAATACATGGGCAGCAATTCCGGCACCACAATAAAAAACTTCATTTAAATCAACATCTATGGGAGTTGTATAATCCGACAGCAAAAAACCATAATTTTCATAACTTTGGAAAAAATCCGTAAAATTGTTTAACTCCTCATCTGAGAGTTCGTTCCAATCTTCCTGTTCTGCGGCATCCTGATTGTCTTCCACATCCTGTTCAACTGCATTCTGGTTATCTGACACTTCCTGTTCTTCTGCTTCCTGACTATCCAGCATTTCCTGTTTTGCTACTTCCTGGTTTTCAGTCGCTCCCTGACCTGCTAATTCATTCTGCTCCTCTTCTTCTATCTGTGCATAATTATCACTGTCACCAGATTCTACAGCATCATTTTCACTTACCGAAGCGCATCCTGATAAAACCAATATAATCAATAATAGTTCGCATAATAAGAATTTTGATTTTTTTATCATAATAACCTGCCCTTCAGATTTCAAAATCTTCAGATCTAAAATTACTATAATATCTCCCTTTTTCCGCCGTAAATTTTAAAACACAATAATCCGGATCTGTGACCCCTTCTTTATAATAAAGAGTATCTCCTTTTTGCCAAATTCTTTCTTTTGCTTCCTGTGTTTCTAATACTTCTACGGTTCCAACCAGACTGACACCACGGAAGAAACGCCTGTCAACAAAATAAACGCTTGCTTTATTATTCTGCTTAAAATATTTCACCTTATTAGAAGATGTGTTCGTAGAAAAATAAATAGTTTTTATTCCTTCCCGCTCTCTCGGCTTCAACATAGCCTTTGTGATAGGGTATCCTTCATCATCCACATATGAAATAAAGCTTGTACTTGATTTATCAATCATTTTTCCGACTGTTTTTTCCGCATCTTTCATAACAATAACCATGCTCCTTCTTGAGTTTTTCATAAACAATATTTTTTGTTTTAAAAATTCCTTAATTCTTAAAACTATGTATCGGAGCCGGAATTCTTCCGCCGCGGTTAATAAATGCATCGCACGAGAACTGATTAACCGGCATAATAGGCGCATAGCCTAACAGCCCGCCGAATTCTACGGTTTCACCCACGCCTTTACCAATCACGGGAATCAGACGAACCGCCGTCGTTTTCTGGTTCACCATGCCGATAGCCATCTCATCAGCAATGATACCTGAGATGGTCGTTTCCTTAGTATCACCGGGAATTGCAATCATATCAAGACCTACGGAGCAGACGCATGTCATTGCCTCCAGTTTTTCTAAGGTAAGCGCTCCTGCGCTCACTGCATCAATCATGCCCTGATCTTCGCTGACCGGAATAAAAGCTCCGCTTAAACCGCCTACATAAGACGATGCCATAACACCGCCCTTTTTAACCTGATCATTAAGCAGGGCAAGCGCGGCCGTTGTACCGGGAGCTCCGGCATACTCCAATCCGATTTCACAAAGGATATCCGCAACACTGTCTCCGATTGCCGGCGTAGGTGCAAGCGATAAGTCCACGATACCGAACGGTACATTAAGCCTTCTTGAAGCTTCTTTTGCCACCAGCTGCCCCACACGCGTTACTTTAAATGCGGTTTTTTTAATTGTTTCGCATAATACCTCGAAACTCTCGCCTCTTACCATGCTGAGTGCAGTCTTGACAACGCCGGGACCGCTGACGCCGACATTGATTATCTTGTCCGCCTCTGTCACACCATGAAAAGCACCCGCCATGAAAGGATTATCATCCGGAGCATTACAGAATACTACCAGTTTGGCGCAGCCAAGTGAATCGAATTCCTTAGTTGCCAGCGCCGTCTGCTTTATCACTTCTCCCATCAGCTTTACTGCATCCATATCAATACCCGTTCTGGTAGAACCTACGTTGACGGAGCTGCATACTCTTTCCGTAACAGACAGTGCCTGAGGAATGGAACGGATTAAAAGCTCATCCGCCATGGTCATCCCCTTTGAAACCAAAGCAGAATATCCTCCGATAAAGTTTACCCCCACTTTATGCGCTACTTTATCTAATGTCTTTGCAATCGTCACAAAATCATCCGATGATTTACATGCCGCCGCGCCTATGATGGCAATCGGCGTAACAGAAATTCTCTTATTGACAATCGGAATACCATATTCTCTCGAAATCTGCTCTCCTGTCGCCACTAAATCCTTTGCTGCATCGTATATTTTATTATAAATCTTCTCATTCAGTTTCCCCAAATCCGAATCTATACAATCCAACAGACTAATCCCCAACGTGATTGTCCTGACATCCAGATTTTCCTTCTCTATCATCTCATTTGTTTCTGCGACTTCAAATATATTAATCATTAAATATTAATACTCCTCTCTAATCCCACACATATTAAGCAATCATGAAGTTCTATTTCAATATCCAGAACTTATCCAAAATGAACAAAATAAGGTGCGATTTCGCTTGCGGTGAGCACCGTTTTTGTTTATTTTGGATAAGTTCGTCACATGCAATAACATTCTATATCCTATGCATCTGATTAAAAATCTCTTCCTTCTGACACTTAATAATAACCCCGATACTCTCACCGAGCTTAGCCAGTTCTTCTACTATAACACCAAAATCCTTACTTGCCTTATTCATATCTACAATCATCATCATATTAAAATAATCCTGTACTATCGTCTGTGAAATATCCAGAATATTAATTCCGTTATCCGCTAAATATGTACACACTTTCGCAATAATACCAACCGTATCTTTTCCTACCACTGTAATAATTGTTTTCTTCATAAATAAACCTATTCCTTTCTGTACTATATCTCATATATAATTGCAAAACTCTCTATTTCCAAAATGTAGTTGTACAATATATACAAAACAAAAGCAGGTGCTCTGCCGCCGTCGGTAGTTAGCGAGGTCTTTTCGAGCTTACTACCGCTACGAGCGGCAATGCAGCGCAAGCGTGCCTGCGTTGATTTGTATATATTGTACAACGGACTGTTTCAAAAAGTGAGCTCTGCAATTACCTATTATATCTCAATCATCTCTGATACTTCATTCCTCTTTGCAACATAAATAGGGAAGTCATCTTCCCTATATCCTGTTTCCGACATCATAATTTCCAATTTTACCGCCTCATAAGCAAGCTCCGGCATATTATTTTCCTTACTCAGATGCCCTAACACAACAGCCTGCAAATGGTCATTCAACAGTCTGCTGAGAAGTTTGCCCGATGTCTCGTTGGACAGATGCCCTCTGTCGCCTAATATCCGCTGTTTCAGGAAATACGGATATGGCCCGACCTGAAGCATATTTACATCATGATTTGCTTCCAGATACAATACGTCCAAATCTTTAAGACAGGCAACTGTATAATCATTATAACATCCTAAATCAGTAATAATGCCCATCTTCTTTTTATCATGGCTGATTCTGTATGCTACCGGCTCGGCAGCATCATGAGAAGTTCGCATAGGATACAGAGTCATATCCTTTACTATGCATTTTTCATCTGCCCTGATACAGTGAAAAAGGGAATCGTCTATATTCCCCAAAGAAGCTGTCTTCTTTATCTCCTGTATCGTTCCTGCCGTTCCGTAAATGGGAATTCCATATTTTCTTGCTATAACTCCTAAACCGTTTATGTGGTCTGCATGCTCATGGGTAATAAATATAGCGTCCAATTCCGATATTTTTACACCAAGTGTAGAAATCCCCTCTTCAATACGCTTACAACTGATGCCTGCATCAATCAAAAGGTGCGTTGCATCAGAACCTGCATAAATACAATTACCGCTGCTGCCGCTTGCTATACTGCATAATCTCATAAGTATCTCAGTCTTTCCAATAAATTTTTATCACATCGCCGCTGTGAATCGGTTCCATATACTGCGCATCCTTCTCGTTTAACTTCGTTGCAATGCCGCTTCCCTGCGGTACTGACAAGTCAAAGTCTATGTAATCAAATACGTCTACAAATATATACTCTGTCTTACCCTCCAGACGAATCTGCTCTCCATTAACCGTAACCTGTATGCTTCTGGGAATATTATACTTACTGTTTTCAGTCTCATTGTCAGTTCCCTCAGATTTACTTTCATTTGCTCCTGATACATCCGTAACTGTATCTGCATTCGTCTTTATTGCATTTGCATCCGTTTTTACCGGGTCCGTATTCGCTTCCTGAGCGCCTTCACCTTCTGATTCCATTCCGGTTCCGGCATTAAGCATACTGTTCTCTTCCGTAAACAAATTCTTCTCTTCTTTTCGCGGCTCACTCTTCACATAGCTTCCGTCATCTTCCGGCAGATTGGCATAAGTGTCAGGTGCCCCGCTTCCATATATATCCCTGTCTGACAGCTGCAGTTCTTCCATTGTCCAGATAACAGAGAAATTCTCATAAACCTTGGTATCCATATCCGCCAGTTTATTATTCACATAAATATTCATATCCTGATTGATGATTACATCCATGAACTCTGCAATCTGTCTGACTGTATAATAATTCAAAAACTCAATCGAGTCATTTTCTTTGATACCATAAAAACCCGACTGCAAGTGACCGTTTACCATAGCAAACACAGGCAGTTCCACTTTCTTTTCATTGACCTCTACCCACAAGGCTGCGCCATATTCCGGAAGCTTGTCAATGTCTAAAGCTGCCGGCTCTCCTGCAGTCGATTCCACTACCTTAATCTGGTCATTGGCATGAATAGGAGTATAAATATCGGCCTCCTGCCCATTTACCATGATTACGGCGGCTTCTCCTAAAGAGCCTCTTGTAATACGCGGCTTGCCATTAACGAAATAATTCAGTTCCTTTCCACGTTTCGGGAAAAGTCCGGAATTCGCAAATTCCGCCTGCATCGCGGCATCTACAACTGCAAGTTTATTATTATCATAAAGCTTAATCCTCTGATCATTGAAGTATACAAAGATAAAATTATTACTCTGTTCATAGAAACTAAGGCAGATTCCAATAGGTGTTACCATCAGGGAATCTCTCCTTGCATCCTCCTCATGGAACACTATGTTTAGCATAACTTCCTCACCGCGCACCGCAACCCTTTCATGCTGAATATTAAGCTGCGAAGCCAGTTCATCCGTATATCCCGGCAGTTTTCCGCCGCCGCCTACCACAAACGCCGCACTGACAGACTTATTACCGTTTAACTCCTTAATCTTATCAGCAACCTGCTTGGTCATATCCTTGATGACAGGAGCAGCTACTTCCAGTACCTTCTCTCTGGAAATAGTCTGGGAAAGTCCCATAATATCTTTATATTCAATTGTTTCTTTTTCTCCGGCTTCGCGTTTGATTTGCTCTGCGGTCTTAAAATCAACCAGACAATGCTTGGCAATTACCTCTGTCAGCGCGTCGCCTGCAATAGGAATCATACCGTAAGCAATAATGCTTCCGTCATTTGTAATAGAAATATCAGACGTACCCGCGCCCACATCGACCAAGGCAATATTTAACATGCGATACATCTCGGGTATGGCTACCTGAATCGCTGCAATAGGCTCAAGCGTCAGATTCGCAACTTCAAGCCCTGCGAGCCCCACCGCTTTATATAATCCGTCTACCACATCATCCGGAAGAAATGTTGCAATGACATCCGCTCCTATGTGCTTCGCCTTATGTCCTTCCAGATTTCCAATCGGGTAATGATTCAAATAGTATCTCACTACAGAATATCCGACACAATAGAATTTCATTTCAGTATTATCGGTTTTTAAGAATTCCTCATATGCCTTTTCTACACCCATAGAATCAAGAGCATATATATCCTCGCCATTTACTTCTTTATCAGCCGGAAACTCATACTCCACATTTGTCGTCATAGTACGCAGCACACGTCCGGCTGCAGCAATACATACGTCTGTAAAGTTCCTGCCGGTCTTTTCTTCCAGATTGCGCTTCACTTCGCTGATCGTAGTTCCTACCTTATGAATGTCATGAATCTGCCCGTCCAGCATGGCGCGTGTTTCATGTTCCCTTATGCATTGTGCCACAACATGGAAATGTTCTCCTGTTCGATATCCTACCGTTCCTACAATACTTCTCGTTCCAATATCCAGACCAAATACTAATTGACCCGGTAATTTCATTGTCTCTGACACAGATATTCCTCCAATTTCTTATCAATCTGTTTACAGGTATCTGCAATAGTCCCATTATTATCAATGACTACTTTGCAATGCTGCCTGAATTCTTCATCTGACAGCTGCCCATTTAAAATGCTATCTATCTTCTCGTCCGAATACGCCCTTGATTCTTTCAGCCTGTTTCTTCTGATATCAATTTCCGAATATATATACCAAAGTTCATCCACTATCTGACCGTATCCGTCTTCAATCAGAAGCGCCGCTTCCACAAAAACAAAGTCCAGCTTTCCCTCCGTGCGTCTATCCCCAATCTCCTGCATAATATACTTTTTTACCGCCGGATGTATGATACCGTTTACTTTTTCCAGAATATTTTTATCAGCAAAAATCTTCTCTGCCATCTTCGCCTTATCTATACTTCCATCCGGATTCAAAATATATTTCCCCAGAAGCATAACCAGTTCATCATAACATTTCTGCCCTGGCTCCTCTACCCGATGCGCCACCTTATCAGCCAAAATCACCTGACAGTTATAATGTTCTTCTATATACGCCAGAATCTCCGATTTCCCCGCCCCAACTCCACCGGTAATCCCGATTATTCTCATTATTATACCAATGTTCCTTTCCATATCAATATATCTGTTTGGCATTTTCAAAACTCTATTTCAATACACTGAATCATATTCCAATAAACAGAACTCTTTCCGACACCCAGAACTTAGACAAAATAAACAAAATAAGGTGCGATTACGCTTGCGACGAGCACCGTTTTTGTTTATTTTGTCTAAGTTCGTNNCCNGCANAAGCTCTANTTCGCATCAAACCANGTCATTCCCGTATGCAGGTCAATCTCCAGCGCCACAGATAACTCGGCTGCCTTNTGCATCTCTTCNGANAAAATCTGCNTTACTTTCTCTTCCTCCGGTGCATATGTCTCAATAAGCAGCTCATCATGCACCTGTAAAATAAGNTTTGATTTAAGCCCTTCCTTCTTCANNCTCGCCCACACGTGAATCATCGCAATCTTGATTATATCTGCCGCCGTTCCCTGTATAGGNGAATTCATNGCAACACGTTCTCCAAATGAACGCTGCATAAAATTACTTGATGACAATTCCGGAATCGGTCTTTTTCTGCCAAACATTGTTCTAACATATCCGCAGTCCTTAGCGTCTGCCACCAGTTTATCCAAGAANGNCTTTATTCCCGGATAAGTCTCAAAATACTGTTCTATATATTCCGCCGCTTCCTTCTTGGAAATACTAAGGTCCTGACTTAATCCGAAGGAGCTTATTCCGTAAACAATCCCGAAATTAACAGCCTTTGCATTCCTTCTTTGCAAATCCGTAACCTCATCAAACGGCGTGTGGAANACTTTGGACGCCGTAATCCTGTGAATGTCCTGCTCCATCTGATATGCTTCTATTAACTGCTCATCATCGGACATATGCGCCANAACCCTTAATTCTATCTGTGAATAATCCGCGTCCATGAACAAATACCCATCCGCNGGAANNAATATCTTACGGATCCTTCTTCCAAGCTCGGTTCTTATCGGAATATTCTGCAGGTTTGGTTCCGTGGAACTGATTCTTCCTGTTGCCGTAATCGTCTGATTGAATGTTGAGTGGATCCTGTTNCCCTCATCNATATANGCTGCCAATCCATCCGCATACGTTGATTTCAGTTTTGTCAATCCTCTGTATTCCAGAATGTCCGNAACAATCGGNTAATCCGGNGATAATTTNTCCAAGACATCTGCTGANGTNGAATAACCNGTCTTNGTCTTTTTTCCGCCCGGAATACCCATTTTCTCAAAAAGAACTTCCCCAAGCTGTTTGGGTGAATTAATATTGAACTGCATACCCGCCTGNTCACAGATAGACTGCTCCAGCTGCTCAATCCGCCCCGTCAGNGCCTCACCGTAAGCTCTCAGTTCATCAGGACGTACCATAATGCCCGATTTTTCCATTTCATATAAAACTTTTGTCAGTGGCATCTCGATATCATATAATAACGAGAGCATTCCTTCTTCTTTCAGCTTTTCCCGAAGCACACTCGCCGACATTAGCGCGACATACGCTTGAAAGCATGCAAATTTCTGAAACTCTTTCGGCTTTTCCTCCATAGTTCGGACATATGATTCTTTTCCGCAAACCTGCTTTTTATCCGGAATCATCAAATTCAGATGTTCATTTGCAATGGCTTCCGTATCATAATCGTTTTTTAACGGATTGAGCAGATAAGCAGCAAGAAGAATGTCNAAATACTTTTTTTCTTCATAAGCTGACATTACATCAACATCTGCATNACTCTCGGTTTCGCATGTACAAATCATATCATACGCCTGCTTGATATCGCAGATATCAAGTTTACATAATTTATTTTCATTTATTCTGACTAATTTTCCGGACAGATAATTCGCAGTAATAAATCCCTGACACGGAATGAAGTAAACTTCCTTCTCGGAAAGTGCAATCGCTATGCCCGCAAGANTGTCATCTCCTTTACCATCCTTCAATACCGAAAGNCCGATTTCACAGCCGGTNTCACTATTTTCCGATGTATCGCATAACTTATCAATCTGTGCAAAAAGCGCTTCTATTTCATTAAGCTCAGTCAAAGTCTTGAAATATTCCGACTGGCTGTTTTTAACTACAGCCTCCGTTTCAAACCGTGACAACAAATTCCTAAATTCCAGTTGTTTACATAATACATAAGCATCTTCCGTATAGAAGTTACCCACCTTTGCATTTTCAAAAGNAAAATCNATGTCACTGTCAACATTTATGGTTGCAAGCGTCTTGCTTAAGTCCGCCAGTTCCCTGTTATTGATAAGAGACTCTCTGACAGCTTTCTTCGTAACTTCGTCAATTCNGGCATATATTTCTTCAAGAGAACCAAACTGCACCATCAGCTCGGTAGCCGTTTTTTCACCGACTTTCGGCACACCCGGTATATTGTCNGCAGCGTCTCCCATCAGCGCTTTCAAATCAATAAACTGAAGAGGAGTTACTTTATATTTTTCTTTTACATCCGCAGCATAATAGTCTTCTACTTCTGTCCTGCCACCCTTGGTCTTGGGAATTCTTATTTTGATATGCTCCGATGCNATCTGTAAAAGGTCNCTGTCGCCGGAAACCAATGAAACAGCCATTCCCTCTTTTTCAGCGCGNTTTGCTAAAGTTCCCAGGATATCGTCTGCCTCTAAGCCCGCNTTCTCCATAATGCAGATATTCATCGCCTGAAGCATTTTTTTCATCAGCGGAACCTGTTCACGCAGNTCCTCCGGCATCTGNTTTCTGGTTCCCTTATATTCCTTATATATTTCATGCCTGAATGTCGGCGCGTGAACATCAAAAGCAACTGTCAGAAAGTCCGGNGTCTCTTCTTCCAGAATTTTAAACATAATATTCAAAAATCCATAGACAGCGTTCGTATGGACTCCCTGACTGTTCGTTAAATCAGGGACACCGTAGAAGGCTCTGTTCAAAATACTGTGTCCGTCTATCAAAACAACCTNCTTACTCATGGCATCTGTTTCCTCCTAATCAGAACTTAAATACTACAACGGCGGCAATCACAATTGCGGCTGCAACTGCGGCCTCAAAACATATCAACGTATATTTTANTCCTCTATGCACTTTGATTTCATATTCCGATGCTTTAATCCTGCTATCCAAAGCATTCTGCAGGTTAAAATTATTACCGGCTTCAAGCCTTTCCAGTCCTTCCGACACCAGAAACTGAATAGAAAGCTCCTCCGTACATTCCGGNCAGCCCTTAATATGCTCTATAAACTGTTCCAATTCTCTATTATCCAAATCATCCTGTAAAAACACAGGAATCATTTTTTCCGTTTCTTTGCAGTTCATACCTATCCTCCGGCATTCGGCTGACCTTTAAGACACAATAACACATTTTTTATTATATACCATAATGATATCCTTTGCAAAGAAAAGGTTGAAAGAAATATATTCTTCCAACCTCAAAATACTAAAAGCTGATTTGTTCTGACATATGGCTTCTTATTGTACAGGTAATGCTGCTTCCGGCTGCGGCGCCACTACAGGAACCGGCGTCACGACACCCTTCTTGTCAGATACATATATAATATCGCCTGCCAATGTCTGCTGATTCTTTACCAAAGCTCCCGCTGCATCATAAAAATACATATTTCCATCAGGTTTAGTCACAAGACCCGTCTGCATTACGCCATCTGCACCGAAATAGTAATCGTTTCCGTTTATTGTTACATCTCCAACCAGCATATGACCGTCTTTAGTAGATAAATAATATGTTCCGGTTGTATCTGTAAACCAGCCCTGAACCATGGCGCCTGAAAGCGGTGAATAATAGAGTCTTCCGATACCCGGTAAATCAATCCAGCCTGTCTGCATTACACCATTAACGTCAAAATAATAATTCTGTCCCAATATCGCAGTCTGTCCTCTGGAAATACTTCCATCCGCTGACAGGAAATAAGTTCCGCTTCCATCTGCAAACCAACAGTTTCTCTGAAGAAATCCATCAGCCCCCAGATAATACCTTGTATCATTGTAATCTATCCAGCCGCGTTGCATCTTATAGCCTGAAAAGAACATCGTCTGACCGAATCTGTCAACGAAACCGTCAGAAATTATCAATTTAGAAAAATCCTTGAATTGATAGTCAATATCTACTTTCGAGTTAACGCCCGGAACAACGCCTGAAGAACTGCTCTGCCAGAAAGATGCCCCACTGTATTCAAGATTATCCGCATACTGGGCTACCCATGTATCAAATAATACATTGCCTATTCTCTGATTGAACCAGTTCTTGCTTGAATATACCATCGGATAATATCCGGCAGATGCGACAGTCATACAAAATGTATTGATTAGAGCCTGCAGCTGATCAGGCGACATACCCTTATGGCATGAATCTTCAATATCATATACTACCGGGAAGGTGACCGTATAGTTACTCAACCATGCTATCACCAAATTTGCTTCGTTCTGAGCCTGCTCTACTGTTGTCGCATATGAATAAATGTATACGCCAACCTTCAATCCAGCATTCTGTGCTCCTTTGATATTATAATCAAAAAACGGATCCACGCCTGAATATGTACTGCCTACTTTAATAAATGCAAAAGAATATCCCGCAGCAGCTACGCTTGCCCAATTAATAGCGCCGTTATGTTTTGAAACGTCGATTCCCTTAGCAATTGCATTGCCGGCATTCGCAGCATATGCATAATTTGTCGGCGTCAAAGCCATAATTCCTGCAAGTACAAGCGCAGTAATCCTTTTCCATATTTTTTTCATATCTCTCCTCCTGTTATGTATATATTACAAAATATTACAAAATTGTTTCACANGTTTATAAGAATAACATATTTTTTATATCTTGCCTATACTTACAAGTAAAAAAAATGTAAAATTTTANTGTAATTTTTGGATTATATTTAAATTANTTACTTGCCAACCCAATATAGTTATGTTATTATATATTTCAGTTGTTAAATAAGCCGGTGTGTCGGAATTGGCAGACGAGGCAGACTCAAAATCTGTTTCCGGCAACGGAGTGCGGGTTCAAGTCCCGCCACCGGCANTAAAATNTNNTTNNGCCNACAACGGGACTTGAACCNGTTCAAGNCTCGNCACTTACAAAAAATTTGATATGCCTANAACGNNACTTGAACTTATTCAACTGTCCCGCCACCGGCATTTATTTTTAATAGGAATGTGATTACATGTACTTAATGCTACAGGATATGAAAATACTATATTTCGATTTAGAAGATTTTGTAGTAGAAGTTATCAGGGACGATCTGCTTCCTTTTTGTCTGCGTTCTAATATCAGAAAATCCTCAGATATGAAAGATATATTACATAANGTGCAGATCGTTAAAAGCTATTTAAGCAACAGAGTACTATCACTGTCAAGAGATAATTCCAAGCAGATTTATGCCGCATTTCAAATACCTCAGATTGATTCCATTGATAACAGAGTTAATATATGTATAAAATGTAAAGGTGTNTCCATTCAGGACAGTTATTGGATTAAAGACGATAATGAAACCGTTTACTGGCAAAATGTGAATATCAGACAAAATAAATTAAGTGATATTATTGACGTTTCCTTAAATGGTTTTGACCCAACAATCACCACAATGCAAATATGCCCGGAGTTGACAACAAAAGGNTTATTCAGAAAAGGCTGGATTCGTGTAGGCAGCGAACTGTATATGCTNAAATCCGACAGGACAAATAACTATGTAAATACGAAGATGGAAATATTAGCTTCCGAAATTTTTAACTGTTTTGACAATATAGTTGACAATGTAGTTTATGTCGGTGATGTTAAAGAAACCGCAGANGGCAGGGAATTTGTTTCAGTNTGCAAGAATTTTGTAGGAGAAAAATANTCTTTTGTAGAGGCATGGGAAGTAATGGANTACCTGAAAAGAAGCGGTANCGACTTCAGGACCTACTGTTTGGAGCGATGGGGAAGTATATTTGCGAGCATTCCTGTACTGGATTACATAGTCGTTAATACGGACAGACATACACAGAACTATGGCTTTTTAATGGATAATAATACCGGCAAGTTAGAAAATCTGGCACCGGTTTTTGACTATAACTGTGCCCTTGTTGCAGATTTCTTTTCAAGACAGGCNGAAGANACNTTAAGTCAGATGTTTAATACATCGGAAACATTAAGACAGTTGGCGCATGAATTTATGCCNCATACCNATATCATATTTAACGAGAAAAAATTCCGTGANGTGTTTAAAAATAACGGCCGATATGGACGCATACTTGATAAAGTATATTTAAGACTAAAAGAGCTGGGTATTGTAAAAGTATAATAACATACAATGCCCGGCTCTTCCATTTCATATCATGTGTTTTTATTANAAATCAAATCTATCAAATATCTCAAAGCAGTCTAATGTTGCAAAATAATCCTTAGGCGTCTCAGCTCTTCTTATAAGCTCCACATTCCCGTNCTCTTTTAAAAGAAGTTCCGCAGATCTCAATCTGCCNTTATAATTATANCCCATTGANTGACCATGTGCTCCTGTATCATGAATCACCAGATAATCTCCTNTTTCAATTTCCGGCAGCATCCTGTCAACNGCAAATTTATCATTGTTTTCGCACAAAGANCCTACCACGTCATACATATGGTCACAAGGANTGTCCTCTTTACCAAGTACCGTTATATGATGATACGCGCCATACATGGCAGGGCGCATCAGATTGGCAGCGCAGGCATCNACACCGATATATTCCTTATATGTATGTTTCTCATGAATCGCTTCTGTGACTAACGCTCCGTAAGNCGCCATCATAAAACGTCCCATCTCCGTATAAATCGCCACTTCTCCCATTCCGGCAGGAACCAATACTTCTTCATATACNTTGCGTACTCCCTCACCGATAGCCATAATATCATTAGGCTCCTGTTCAGGTTTATAAGATACGCCGACGCCACCGGACAGGTTTATAAAAGAAATATCTGCACCTGTATCCTCATGCAGCTTCACCGCCAGTTCAAAAAGACTTTTTGCAAGCTGCGGATAATATTCATTCGTTACTGTATTACTTGCCAGAAAAGCATGAATACCGAAATGCTTTACTCCTTTTTCTTTTAATATACGGAATCCTTCAAACATCTGCTCTGTGGTAAAACCATATTTGGCATCTCCCGGATTGTCCATAATTCCATTACTCATCTGAAATANTCCGCCCGGATTATAGCGGCAACTGATTGTTTCCGGCAGCTTTCCAAGTATATTCTCAAGGTAATCAATATGCGTAATATCGTCCAGATTAATAATAGCGCCTATTCGNGCGGCATATTCATACTCTTCTGCCGGTGTTTCATTGGCAGAAAACATCACATCATCGCCCTTAATTCCGAGCGCATTACTTAACATCAGCTCTGTCAGTGAAGAGCAGTCGCANCCACAGCCGTATTCATGCANNATATTNATNAAAAACGGATTNGGCGTCGCTTTTACCGCAAAATATTCCTTAAAACCTTTATTCCATGCAAAAGCNTCTTTCACCGCCTTCGCNTTCTCTCTTATACCTTTTTCATCATAAATATGAAAAGGCGTTGGATATGTTTTCACAATCTCCTCAACCTTTTCTTTTGTCACAAATGGTACTTTTTTCATTTTATGCCNNTCTCCTTTATNTAATATCAAATGTTATCAATCTGCCAGTCAATCGGCTCTACACCGTTTGCTTTTAANAATTCATTGGNCCGGCTGAAATGCTTACAGCCAAAAAATCCACGGTACGCNGACAGTGGACTNGGGTGCGGTGCCTTTAATATAAGATGCTTCGGATTAGTCAGCATGGGAATCTTACTCTGTGCCGGACGTCCCCATAGAAGGTATACAATCGGTCTNTCCTGTGCATTGACAACATTTATGACCGCATCCGTAAACTGCTCCCAGCCTTTTCCCTGATGGGAATTTGCCTGATGCGCGCGAACGGTGAGTACGGTATTAAGAAGCAGCACCCCCTGCTTAGCCCATTTTTCCAGATAACCGTTATTTGGGATATAGCAGCCTAAATCATCATGCAGTTCCTGATAAATNTTCTGCAAAGACGGAGGGATTTCTTTTTGGTCTTCAGGTACAGAAAAACTCATACCATGCGCCTGATGTTCATTATGATAAGGGTCTTGTCCCAACAATAAAACTTTTACTTCGTTTAATGGTGTAAAATGAAAAGCATTAAAAATATCATCTGCCGGAGGGTAAATNACAACCCTGCTGTATTCTTCTTTAACGAACTGATAAAGCTGCTTATAATACGGTTTCCTAAATTCTCCGGCAAGCGCCTCAGCCCAGTCNTTACTTAGCATTGCCATAAATACTCCCCCTTATATTCTTACAGAAATACCCTTTTNTCTTAAGTAATGTTTCAAATCTAAAATTTCCATTTCTTTAAAATGAAATAATGAAGCNGCNAATGCCGCATCCGCCTTTCCCTGTGTNAAAGCNTCATAAAAATGCTCCATCGTTCCGGCNCCGCCGGATGCTATTACNGGTATCGATACATTTTCAGAAATCATCCTTGTNAGTTCTAAATCATATCCGGCNTTAGTACCGTCACCATCCATACTGGTCAAAAGGATTTCTCCNGCNCCAAGTCTGTCNGCTTCCATCGCCCATTCAACCGCATCNNTGCCCATATCGATACGGCCTCCGTTTTTATATATATTCCAACCGCTTCCATCCGCACGCCGCTTCGCATCNATCGCTACCACCACACATTGGCTGCCAAATTTATCGGCTGCATCGGAAATCAGCNGNGGATTCATNATCGCTGCTGAATTAACAGAAACCTTATCTGCACCCTCNCGCAGAATCGCCTTAAAATCTTCCACGCTCCGNATNCCNCCGCCTACCGTAAAAGGGATAAATACTTTTTCGGCAACTTTCCTGACCATCTCTACTGCAGTCGCTCTTGNATCTGCCGAAGCAGTGATATCAAGAAAAACAAGCTCATCCGCACCTGANTTATCATANGCNGCTCCNACCTCTGCCGGATCGCCTGCATCCTTAAAATTNACAAAATTAACGCCTTTTACAACTCTTCCATCCTTTACNTCCAGACAGGGAATAATTCTTTTTGTATGCACTGGCNGCCTCCCATCTTATCCGATATACTAATTTGTAACATCCAGAAAATTTCTTAAAATCTTCATGCCCACCTCAGAACTTTTTTCCGGGTGGAACTGACAGGCAAAAATATTATTCTTTTCTACAGAAGCATGAATCAAAGCACTATATTCAGTAACCGCTTTCACAATTTCAGGCTCCTTAGCCTGCAAATAATAGGAATGCACAAAATATACATAAGAGCCTTCCTGCAAACCGCAGAATAACCTTCCCTCACTTGGGTAACTAAGGGAATTCCAGCCTATATGAGGAATCTTTATATCTTTCTTCTCTGGAATTCTCAAAATCCTCCCCGGCAGGATTCCAAGACCGCTTATGCCTTCGCTTTCTTCACTGCTTTCAAATAACAACTGTAATCCAAGACAAATTCCCAAAAACGGAGTTCCTCTGTCTATAACTTTTCTAATTATATCCACCAGCTCATATCTGTGAAGCTTCTCCATAGCGTCACCGAAAGCACCTACCCCGGGTAAAATTACATGGTCTGCAGCCAGAATCGCATTATGGTCTTTTGTTACTATCGCCTCTTCTCCCAATGCTATTACTGCTTTTTCCACGCTCTTAATGTTTCCGGCATCATAATCGATTATAGCTACCATTGACCTCTCACCTTTATCCAATA
>JAAUZS010000097.1 GCA_014804495.1 Lachnospiraceae bacterium | reverse complement strand
TGTGATACGCGAGCCGATAACTCCCGGAACCTTCCATGCTTCCTCGACCAGTACGTCAATCTCATCACACGACACCTGATAGTCGTCGCGGAGCGATACATGAGAAGCATTCATAAGTTTTCCAAAGAGTTCCAGATCGTTTTTCTTTAATGCCTCCACTGCACGAATCGTTCTCTGGTTCTCGTATACCGCATGCTTTGCCCTGCGAATCCTTACTTCGTCCTTAATAGCTGATTTATGTTGTTCAAATTCTTCTTCCGATAAATCTCCGAGTCCATTTATATCAATAACTGTCTGCAATTCTTTTAACGCTGTTTCACATTCGCTTCTTCTGACATTGTACTCGGAATTAACAAGTTCATGTTTTACATTACTGTTAGTAACTATAATCTTCGCACCTGTCAGAACAAGCGGTGCATATTCATAAGATAAGTCCGCCGTGTCTAAGAAAATAGCATTATCCTTTTTACCCATGGCAGAGGCAAACTGATCCATGATACCGCAGTTCATGCCATTGAAATTATTTTCGGAATATTGTCCGATCTGCGCCAAATCAATGTTCGTTACATCAAAACCGAATAAATCCCTCAGGAAATAACCTGTCAGAACTTCCAAAGATGCGGAAGATGAAAGCCCGGAACCGTTCGGAATATTTCCGTTCAATACGATATCCAATCCGCAAGGCATCTTAAAGCCTCTCTTTTCAAAAGCCCACATAACGCCCTTCGGGTAATTGGTCCATTCAGCTTCTTTTTCCGGTTTCAGACCAACGATAGACGATTCGATCACTCCCAGCTTCTCGAAGTTCATAGAATAAAAACGAAGCTTGTCATCCTCTCTTTTTTTGACTGCGGCGTAAGTTCCGATTGTCAATGCGCACGGAAAAACATGTCCGCCATTGTAGTCCGTATGTTCTCCAATCATATTGACGCGCCCCGGCGCAAAGTATACGCTGACTCCTTCTGTACTTCCGAAAATTTCTCCGAACTTTTTTAGAACCGCTTCTTTCATATCAATAACCATGCTCCTTTCTTAACCTGCGAATTTGTGCATATTCAGCCATTTTTCGATTAAATCATAAGTGTGTCTATTGCATTTTGGCTGTCGTATCCATATGAGTTAAGTCTACCATATTTATGATGAAGTTGCCACTAAAAATATCTGCTTAAATACTCCTCCACATCCGCAAGCAGCTTATCCCACGCATCTTCATGCTCTACATAATACAACGGGCACATCTTCCCTCCGCAGTCATAATGCCGCAGGATGTCCGTACACTCCAAATCATATTCCTGCACCAGCCACGCCAGAAGATGCACTAATGAATCATAAGTCTCCTGTGTAAATTTTCCGTCTTCATCTAAATAGCAGCACTCTATTGAAATGGAGTCATTATTTCTTGATATTACCGCATATGCCTGTTCCTCCAGCGGTATACACTGTATTATTTCCCCCTCGTAACCGATAATTAAGTGTGCGCTTGCGGAACGTTCATGAGTCTGCTCCAGATTAGCAAAGTAACTCCTGTTATTTGCTGCGCTCGTTCTGGGATTAGCAGTGTAATGCACGAATATATTTTTTACTTCCTCAACCTTGGTGCCCGGTCTGGAATATTCGTTTACATCCAACAAATCAACTGTTATCTCCGGCTTTTCAACACCTTCTACTTTAATATCATCTACAACTGTATCCTGCATTGCCGGAATTACGTTGTCCTGATTTTTCTTCGTATGTACTAAGCTATAAATAAGTCCGGCAAGCAAAAAGACAGCCATTATCATAAATATGAGCATAGCAAATGCCAATGCCCTGTAAAAATACGCGCGCCGCCGCCTCGCTTTCCTGCGCCTTATATATTGCTCGGACTGTCTTTCGTAGCTTATGGGCTTTCTATATGTATTCCCGTTTGTGCTGCTTGTCCTTCTGTTTGCCGGTCTGCTGTCAATCAATTGAATATTTGCTGACCTTTTTCTTTTCTGCCTGGCATTTGTTGACTTTTTTCTTTTTTGTCCGGCAGTCTCCCATAACATAATTTCGTCTTTTTCCTTATGTACGCTGTTTTGCATGATGTCCCCGCCCTCTTATTGTATTTTTGCCTTTAAAATTTGGCATGTTCATCTACTTATACATTATAAATATTAGCACTCCTGTCTCTAAAAAGTTTCTAAATATATATTGTACTATATCATTAAAAAGTTTTTAAAAGCGCCTAATATATAATGTACTATATATTAGACGCTTTATCTTATGAAAAAGTCACAAAAAATATTAATTTTTTTAATTTTTCCGGTATAATTTCCATTTATTTAAGCATCCGGACATTCTCCAACTACATTTAGAAATATTTATTAATGATTTTATCAACAAATGGAACTGCAACCGTTCCCTGATTTAGCGCCTTTACTCCTAACATCAGGAAAAGACAGGTTCTGACAATGTCTATAGCTTTCGTTATCACAGAAATTATTAAGCTGACAATTCCATAATTAAATGTACCCTTGAATATGGCAACAAGTGAAGAAATCCACGAAAACACATCGGGAACGAGAGAAATCAATGCAATAGCAAAAGATATTGACATCATCAACGCTACAGCCTTAACAGCCGACTTTTTTAACCATTCATTTTCTTCGCACAAAAGTATATACCCTGTTAAAATAATAGTAGGCACATACCCACCAAACAGCGCTGCAAAATACACGGCAGCTCCCAAAAGTCCAACAGAAATCCCAATCTTTGCTTTCATTATTTTTTCTCCTTGTAAGTTTATAATATTATTATTTTATTCAACGGCTTTGCCGCAGGAAGTACAAAATTTACTACCTTCAGATATTGCAGCGCCACACGCATCACAAAACTTCGAATTACCTTCACTCTGTTCTACAGATACTTGTATTTTCGCTCCGCATACCGCACAAAACAGTGAACCATTCGGAACCTCGGCGCCACAAGACGGACACTTCGAAATTCCCTTTATATCCACTATCTTTTTTTGATACTCACTGATTTTCTCTTCAGAAATCTTTATAGCGTCTATATATTCCTTAAAGATATCTTCTACAGAATCGCCTTTTACTTCCACATATTTTCTTCCTAACTGCTCAAAAGTACTAGCCGTTTTCTTTTCTTCTTCTGATATCAAAGAATTATATTTAGCTATATCCGCAATTTCTTTTCCTTTTTGAATAGCGCCCTGACTGGCATCTGAAATTGTCTTGCCAATATTATCAAAAAAACCCATATACTCACCTCCACAATATGTTTTTATCACTTTTCCGCGATTCTGTCAACTATTATGACCCTATTTGTCTTATTTTGTCTCATTTTATAACCGATTTTTCTTCTAATTCAACTTCCCTATTCTTTAGAAGTTTCTAAATATTCCAACACCCTGTTATATAAATCTACAAAATCTTCCTTCGTTTCGGAGCAGGGATAAAGCGGTCCGAACAGTTCTTCCATTTCTTCTCTGGTATATTGATATTCCGTAGCTGCTTCTGCCGAAACAGGATTGTTTACATCCTTTATCTGTACTTTGCACTGTTCTAAGTTCTCAATCGAAGCCAGCATAAGGACGGCTCCCATAAACTGCATATCCGAGTCGGCAATACCATAATTACCATTCAGATTATAGTAAAGAGTCACTGAATACGGTTCTGAGCTCGTGTACAATGACAGACATTGATAATCCAGTTTTACGGCGGTAGGAATGGACGATGCTATATGGGAAGTCTTCACATTGTCTCCAACATAAGGCGTCCTATTCTCCATCATGGTATCAAGAATTTCCTGCATGGACTCTATACTCACGGATAATATGCTCACACTGTCTGCCAGTTCCACGAGCTTTTGATTTATCTCAGTCAGCTCCGACTGAACATTTACATCCGTATCAGAATTGTCGGCAGGTACATACAGATAGCAATATTCTGCAGTCGGTGACGGGTACATAGTTTCAATTACTTTTTCGGTTGTAATTACGCGTTCATTCGGCAGGTAATCATAAGAGTGCTCTTCATAAGAATCCTGCTCATGATAAATCTTCTCTGTAGGCAAATAATCCTTGCTTTCTTCATAAGGTGTAAATGTGGTGTCTCCTAAATTGTCATTAATTATATAAGTCGTATCATCATAATCACTATCCGTATTAATATCCGTTCCCGTCACGCCTTCGGAGGCTGTATTTTCATATGGCAGTTCAATCCATTCTGTATCCACTTCCTCAGGTGCCGGAATCGGATCCACTCTACCTGCCGCTACTGCTGACTCAGCAGGAATGTACACGTGCTCTGTTACAGAATTCGGCTCCGTCTCTGCGGGAGTATATTCATGTGCCGTTTCAGCATTACTATCTGTTCCCGGCACACCGACTGCCCCTTCTATTGACTCAGCCGGAATGTACTCATGCATTGTTTCTGAATGGGATTCAACCATTACTACCGACTCAGTGCTCAGTGTAATATAACCGTTTTCAATATAACTCGCCAACGCTTTATTTGAGCCATAATTTCCAATCAGAATCACTTCTTTCTCGTCAGCGAGCTGAGCAGCGTCTTCATAAGACATCCTGCAGAAACGCCCTATTTCCTTATCCGAATCCTTGTGACATACGATAATGTCCGTACCGTTTTCGCCGCGGTAATAAACCTTCTCGGTGAAGTAATCAGGGAACACTACCTGAAAACATTCCGTCGTCACGGTAAGCGAATTTTCCCCTTCAAGAATATAAACGCCGCCCGGCTCTTCTTTAGCCTGCGTAAAGGTTAATACTGCTGCCGCACACACTATCACAACAACAGGAATCATCACAAGTATCAATCTACGCGGCTTCTTGGCTATTCTGCTGACCCTCTCTTTTACATCTTCAACTCCGCCTGTCATAGTCGTCGCCGCACATACAATATCCGACGCCTTGGTTTTTCTTGTAATAAGCGAAACCAGCGTTTTCCCATAGGCTACGCGTTCTTCTTCACCCAGCATTTTGATTGCAGACTCGTCACATGCAAGCTCACAGTCCTGTTTAGACATAACCGCGGCAACCCATACAAGCGGATGGAACCAATATACCGCCACAATGATGCAGCGAAGCGCCGACCAGAATACATCCCTATGCTTATAATGACAATACTCATGCGCCAGAATGTGTTTGACTTTCTTTTCATCATCTATCGCATCTTCCGACAGATAAATTGCCTGATGCCCCGGCAAGCCATACAGACACGGCGATGGCAGGTTCTTTGCCAAATATACCGGAAGCGGTACAGGCAGCTCAAACTCTTCTTTTTCATATCTGATGCGGCTCTTGCGGAGCTTACGCATAAATACGATATTGACGGCAATCATCCATGCGCCGACAACCACGATGCCAAGATACCAGATTCTTTTGAACAAATCCGTCCATNCCGNTATAGTGCCCGATGCNANGAAATCNGCAATCGTTCCCCNCCCGGTCTCTGAACTCANATAAGGCAGNCCNTCAGGNGTAATTTCATAATTATCCGTCATTTCCGTCTGTGNNGNNGCCGCCATCTTATCTGCTACATTCATTATGCTAAGATTGCTCTCCGGNAGTATATTCGGAAATACAACGGTCATTGCCGGAATAATCAATCTGACTGCCACTATCAGCCANANCGCATATTGCAGACACGCACTGATTCGCCCTTTACACAGCTTCCTGAGCAGTGCAATGCACAAAATTAATACAGAAGATGTTATAATCGTTTCNCTCATGATTAACACTCCCTCCCTTTCTTNTCTGCCTGTTCCAGAATCTCATAAAGTTCCGCAATNTCNTCTTTAGTAAGCGCTCTGTCNTCTATCATGGCATTCACCATCATACCTATGCTGCCCCTATATACTTTATTTAAGAATCCNCNCGTCTCCCGGATTGATACCTCGTTCCTTGAAATGAGNGGATAGAACTGCTTCGCACGGCCATTCACCTTAAAAGCAACAGCTCCCTTTTTTTCCATTCTGCCCAGCATCGTAATAATTATATGCTTATCCCAGCCGGTCTCAGNCTGAAGAGCNGCNGTCAGTTCGGTTATGGTCCCCGCTCCTTTCTCCCATAAAACATTCATAATNTTCCATTCTCCNTCCGATAGATTTACATTCGTCATGATAATATCCNTACTCCTTTCTCAAGACATCAANNATGTCTGCNCAAATTTACTTCGNTNTCNTATTTCANTATGTAAAATATTATNTATGGTACACTCGTGTATACCTATTATNGCACNTTGGTATACACGTGTCAACCTNNTTTTTACAAAAATGATGCAAAAATGATGCAATTTTGATGAAACTTTGATGCATCTCTCCTGTACAATGGATATTGGAAATTGATGTAAAAGGGGATACTGTGTAAAATTTCTCGCGGATTGGGCAAGAACGGAGGATTATCGTGAATAAAAACAGCAGAAAAGTCAGTGTAATACTTCTTATCATATTNTGCATGGGGATTGTCTGGGGCTGTGGTAATGGACTTCAAGCACAGATTCTGACCGAAAGCGAGAATGTTCTGTCTAAGACCGAACAGGAAAATAACGAATCGGAGGACGATGAATCCGAGGACAATAAATCAGCACGCAATAACATAGAAAACGAAACCCCAAATGACACTTCCNAAAAAGAGACGATAGCTGCGAGTAGAGAACTTTTTTATGAAAAAACAGACAAACAGGGAATTGACCGTGCAAGTGCGGAAACATACTTTCAGACACTTCTTGATGATGATATTTTTCAGGACNGCGCCATGGAGCTTACCGGACTAAAAATTGAAGATATGGACGGAAACGGTCAGATGGACATGCTGGTCATGGTATTGGATTCAGAGGAAAAACCGTTCTATGGTTCCGGCTGTCTATGGATTTATATGAATGAAGATGAACCNTANTGCTTTGCAGAAGAGGATTGTTCGTATTACGGCTGGTTCGATGCTTTTCATGCGGANATTGACAATGACGAAAATGTGGAAATANTATTCAGCGCACAGGGTACNGGNTGCGGNGCGGTNGGAGACTCCTACAAAGCGATTTTCAAATACAAAGACCANAAAGTAGAAAGAATGGAACTTCCATCAGATTTTAATGAAGANTNTGACCGAGGGCTTAAAGTTATTGTCACCCAAAAGNCGGAGGAAAACAGCTANAGCGCATACTGCCCCTACTTCGATGAAATTATTTCCTTTCAGGCACTCAATAGTATGGATTCCCCTTATTCTACACATATTGTCGGCGGCAATGTGAGAGGATTTTTTGACCTTCAATGCGTGGANTATGAGGGNCAAAATGCGCTCCAGGCATCTGAGTATTTAAATGGTGAAGGCGGAATTGTACATTGTGTCGCTACGGCACAATTCCTGATCGTGTGGGATGAAAATGGCGAAGCAAGCGTAGCAAAGTGGTGGATTGAAATGGATGAAGATATCGCGGACAACAGCCACGACAGAAAAATTGCTTATACGGATGAGGAGGCTACAGCACAGCTATNCGGATGATATGGATGCAGNAGAAGGCAAAGCTGCGGGAAAAAATTGCTACAGCTCAATATCAACCTGATACTCCTCATCAATATAAATATATTCTACTCCATGCCTAATGCACTTCTCATGCATTTCGGCGTTATCTTTCAGCACCATCTCCANTGTACAGTCTTCATCATCCATGCGGTTTTCAATAACGCTTGCAAACTTTCTGATATCATCAAAATGATTTTCAATATATTTTTTACTCATGACCAGACAATAGAATCTGATATGGTCTATATATTCTTCTTCAAAATCTTTCNCCCATTCAAAAGGAATATAGCAGCCTTCCACGANAAGATTTTGNTCGTTNTCAATAGCNGTCTTAATCATNTCACATACAATAGGCCATAAATATTCCGTCAGCGCCTCATCATCGCTCATAGGCGTAAGCGTNGTATTACCGCTGCGGATAAGCCCCATTTTCAAATGATCTATGGAAAAATAGGGATATTTNTATTTTTCAAGAAGTTTCTGCGCNAGCGCTGTTTTGCCTGTGTGTGATGCACCNGTTATTAAAATAATCATTTTTCTTCTCCCCTACAATTCTCTGATTATATCATTTCTATGCCGCATTTGCCACTGTATAATACGNGCATAGAAACATAGTNTTCTATCATTCCATATACCAATATCTACGAATTTGCTCTGCTGTAAGAGCNTCCGCAAAATCNTTCTTTAACTTTAAGAAGCGNTNCAAATCNATCAATATAGAAAAAAGTATGGCNCGCTCCTCGAATTCATCCCTTGTGACNGGCAGCGGTGACTCTTTCATCTGNGAAAGCANNTCAGAAAGGGCTTCAAGCAATGCTTTGGCATTATTGGACTCACCGAAGGAAATGGCTATATNATGAATAAATGCCGAAATCTGCTCNGCCTGAGGCGGAATCTTNCGGATACTGACGATTTTCTTATATATTTCTTTTAANACGANGCATTGCTGCTCTCGCATATTCATATAAGTGATAAAATATTCAGCCTCTTGGAAAAAAGTATTGTTCGTATAATCGAGCGCTTGTTTTTTACCTATTGAAACGTCCGAAGCAAGCTTATCAAAGCATGTCCCCGTATAATCTGACTTATCTTCTTTTTGTATATATTCCGACATGCGAAAAAGTACGTTTCTTAAATCCTCTTCCAATATTCGCTGCATTTTACGGATTTCCTTTACCTTGCCCGGAATATAAAGATTCAGCAGCGTTCCGATTCCCGCACCGATACATAACAGCAGGGCTTCATTTCCAATCGCAGGTAGCGACATATCTTTTTGTGTCAAATAATGCGCAACGAGAACTGCATTGGTGGAAACAGCGCTGCCAAGGCCTAGCAATCTGCAACAGGCAACAAATAAAAACAGGAAGATACCGAAAGAAATCACCCGATATCCGGCAAGATGAAATACAATATATGCAAGTACTGATGCCAGCAAAAACGCCGCAATCCGCTTCACGGAGATGGCAATGGTTTCCTTGGTCGTATCCTGTATCGTCAAAAGTGTAATAATACCCGCAGACGTACTATAGTTTAGTCCAATGACGTCGGCAAGCAAAATAGCTGCGACACTTCCGGCAGAAATTTTGAGGATTTTCAGCATGGTATTGTGTGACCTTTCTTGAGGCTTTTTACATTATAAAAGCTTTTCTTCCCACTCCGCTTCCTTAAATCCCGTAAGTACCTTATTTCCATCTACGATAAGCGGGCGCTTTACGAGCATTCCATTAGTTGCAAGAAGCTTTAACTGCTCTTCCTCGCTCATAGCAGGCAGCTTGTCCTTTAACTGCATATCTTTGTAGAGTAATCCGCTTGTATTAAAAAATTTCTTCAGCGGCAAACCGCTTTTTCCGTACCACTCTTTTAGTTCGTCATAGGAAGGATTGTTTTCTGCAATGTGACGGTCTGTATAGATAATATTATGTGCATCCAGCCATTTTTTAGCCTTCTGGCAGGTGGTGCATTTGGGGTATTGGATGAATAGCATAGTTTTTTCTCCTTCTTTACGCAAAGCCCAATGGCAGTGTGCATTTATAGTTTTGTTAAAAGCTGTAACTTATTTTTGTTATTTTCAAAAGATAAAAATCCTATTCCTTTTATTTTTCATATGTCTCTTCCTTGTCCCTTCCTTGTCTCTTCCTTGTCTCTTCCTTTGGCATCACTACCTGAAAACCCATTGTTTCTGCTTTTTATCATATAATATAGGACATATCTTCTTTATCTCCTGAACTTCCCTTGATGCTGTTTTTTTAGAAACACCAAGTTCTGCTGCAATTAAATCCATAGTGATTGACTTGTCCTGTTTAATCAAATCAAATATCTTTGCTTGTCTTTCCGATAAATCCTTACTCTTGGCAATTATTTTTTCCGTATTAACAAGTGGAACTGTCAGCTTAAATACATCCCCTTCTTCAAAATCGGGTTCTCCTCCAGAATAAATCTTTGTGTATTTATATAAATTACACACTCCAGAGCCAAGAGAGTCTGCATACCCAATATTCACAAAAAAATTTGCCAATATTGGATTTTTCGGATATGGGGTGAAATCCTGTGGCTCAATTTTGCCAAAACGTTGTGCGCGGTTCCAATTTTCTGTATATATTTTATCATTCTCAATAATCAATTTTGCCGGAAACGCACTGGCAAACTCTCTGTGTACAAGAAGATTACTGACAACCTCTCTTGCAATCGCGCTCCTCACACTCACACTGACATTATCAATCAAGAAAAATTTATCATTCGTATGCTTAGCTATAAATTCCATTAACAAGCTATAACTCTCAATCAAATTGCTCTCTACAATAAGACGATCATCATAACGATCCATATTTTCTACACGGTATATCGCATCTGTCTTATATCCCGGTACACATGAAAGAATTGCTTCTTTCGTGCCAAAGAGAAGTATGCAAGCCATATTGTAGCCTTCTTTACCGCTCCTCCTGTCTTTTTCATATAATCCAGCGCTTTTTAACAACTCCATATCGGACATGTTTTTCCATGGATGCTCTTTATATTTATTTACAGCCATTTGTCGTGCTTTTCTAACTAAATCCAAGCATAAATCATCTTCTGTTGCAAATGGAAAAACTGTTCGTTCTGTATAAGTTGTCGACTTCCTGTTAGAAATATTAGCCACTAAATCCGCCATACCAGTTGGAGAATGAGCATACTGTCTCAAATACACTGTTATTCAACCCATTTACGCATTCCTTATACTCGACTGAAAATCCCTCTCTGGATTCTAATAATTCTTCTAATTTTTCAATTGTCATTATTATAAGTCCTTTTCCATTTACTTTAAGAATATTATATACATATTATTATCACCTGCATCAAGCCTCATCCAGAAACCGCAACACAAACTCCCTAGAATCTTCACAGAGCGGAATCTCATAATCCGCGAACAGCTCTCTTCTCTGTATTATGACCTTTTCATTTTTCACCGGATTGAATCCATTATCCTTCGCAGCGCGAATGTACTTCTCTTTGTCCGCCCTCGTCGGATTGGTATTATCCACCACAAAGGAGCGTCCACTTTCCACGTATTCCTGTAACAGTATATTCTCTTTATTTCTTGTATGTAGGGTATCCGGATTGATGTGGGCATAGTCTTTAAATCGTTCATTGTAAAAGGTCGATTTGCCGCTTGCTTGGATACCGGTGAAAATTATGGCGGTTTTTTGGGGTCATGGGGTTTGTGTACTCCTCTTCATATTGCGAACACTTTTTATCTCATGCAACTTTCATAATAATGATGTTTTCGTGTAGTGTTTGGATTAATTTCCTATAATATATATCTTTATAAATACAAAATGGAACCTTATTTTTATAATCACAAATATATGCTCATTATTACCTACATATATTTTTCCACCTTATACATTTCTTTACATTATAAGCAAAACGTATGTCACTTGTAAAATATTTTCAATTGGC
>JAAUZS010000096.1 GCA_014804495.1 Lachnospiraceae bacterium | reverse complement strand
GATTTCATTTTCATATTTAAAATTTATGTTATTATATATTAATAAAATTAATCAACGAAAGGGACTATTCTATGCTGACATTTGAAACAACAACACCGGAAGCTGCCGGCATCCCCGGTAAGTGCATTATCAATTTTATTAACCGAATGAGTCATCGGAAGGTCCCCATGCACAGCCTTCTTCTCATGCGACATGACAAGCTTGTCTTTGAGGGATATTATGCTCCATACACAGCCGATACCCTGCACCGCATGTTTTCCATCAGCAAAAGTTTTACTTCCATCGCTATTGGTCTGCTTGCCGAAGAAGGGAAGATTTCTTTAAATGACACCATCGTCAAGTACTTTCCCGAAAAACTTCCGTCTGAGGTTCATCCGTGGATTGCTTCGATGACAATTATGGATATGCTGATGATGCGCTCTTGTCATGCTGCAACTACATACAAGCTCAATATGGATTTAGACTGGGTGGAAAGCTTCTTTACCACGCCTCCTACCCTTCCGCCCGGCAGGCTTTTTCATTATGACACCTCTGCCGCTCATACGCTCTGTGCACTGGTAGAGAAAATGACCGGTATGGTCATGTTGGATTATCTTAAAGAGAAACTTGACTGCCTGGGATTTTCTAAACAATCATATATGCTGAAGGATCCATTCGGCGTATCTCTCGGCGGCTCCGGTCTGGTGGCGCTGCCTATGGATTTACTTAAATTCGGATATTTTATTGCACATAGAGGAACAGTCTGCGGAAAACAGCTTATGTCCCCGGCTTATATCGACATGGCAGTATCTCACATAAGCGAAACATGTGTCACCGCTCCTGTTCCAAGTGAAGCGCAGGGATATGGACTGCAGTTTTGGCGTGGTGATAAGAATGGGTATACCTGTTACGGCATGGGCGGACAGCTTATAATCTTCCTTCCAGATTATGACATTATCTGTGTCACCACCGCAGATACACAGGATATAGGAGGCGGCAACCAGCAGATTTACGACGCCCTGTATGAAGAGATTCTTGCCTTTATTCAAAACGAAGCATTGCAAGCCGATGCCGAAAGCAGTCAACTACTCGCAGACAAAGCTGAATCACTAAAAATAGAGCCCCTTATAACCACAGCATCTGTTGAAGCAGTCAGTGAGATGGTTAAAAAAATAAACGGAAAAACCTTCTGTGTCCGGACTCTGAATTCCGGATTTGAAAGTTTTACCGTTCATTTTAACGCTTCATCTGCTTCGGAAAAACAAGGCAGCGGAAGCCTATCATTTATTTACAACCACGAACCATATACCATTAAATTCGGAATGGGCAATATGCAGACAGGCGCTTTTCCTATCTACAACCAGCATTATGCGGCTAGCGGCGCATGGCTTAATGATGGCACATTTTATATCAAAGCCCATATCATAGACTCTTATGTGGGCAGTGTCCATTTCCAGCTATCCTTTGGCGAGAATGACCTNACCATATTTATGCGCAAGAAAGAAGAAAGTCTCTTTAAGGAATTTAACGGTCATATTTACTGCGTTAGTGAATAGCAGCAGTACGCTNAGCCTGTCACTTCTATAAGAGNGCTCAGGCAAAATATTGGTCGATTGGGAAAAATTCATCCAAATATTCACGCGTATTTAAGCACATCTCCTTAAACAGTTCTCCTGACTGTTCCATGGAAAGNGTATTGCAAAGCGGCTGATTCGCAAACGCCAAATAAATCTTTCCAAGATCGCGCTCTTTGATACCNTCGTAGGTNGTGTCTATGTTCACGCAGCTACGGTAAACGAGGTTCGCAACGGCTATGGGCAGCGNTTTCGATACTACCGGTTTTACTTGATCGTTCGAGAAAATGCAGTTGGTTTCCACTATGCTGCCAAGCGGCATCTGCGGCATCTGTCCCCGATTCGGCATATTTACGTTGGACACTCTCGTCTGGAAGCCAAGCAGCGCTTTCATCAGATCAACCGCCTCTTCATTTGATTTCACAACCGGAAAGCTTCTGCGTCCCTCTGCCATTTCAATACTATCCGCGATCCGCTCCGCCTGCTGATTCTCACGNAAATCGACAGTGGTAAGCCCGAACTGCCATTCCTTAACGGTCGCAGGATCTTTCAGATACCATGAATTCGGCATNAACTCCGCCAAGTGACGGTCGCCCGCCGCCGCGAGTACGCCGTATTTCCGATACANGTCGAGNTTCACCTTATTGCCGTATGCGAANGGGTCAGTCTTGAATGCAAATCGGTCTTGTCCCTCGCGCTCGAANTAACCCTCCTCATAAAACCTGTCCATAAATTCAGGAAGCAGTGAAAGCAAATCAATATTTTGATATTTAGCCTCAGTTATCCAAGTGAAGTGATTAACACCGCTGGCATCGGTATATATATTGCTGCGGTGAACGTTTATACCCTTTATCTCTTTTAATACGCAAGTCAAAAATTCCTGNGCNTTAAATACCTCGTGACAGCACCCGAAAGCCTTTATCTCCGGGAAAACGTCATACAGANCCTTNATACAAATGCTCATCGGGTTTGTAAAGTTGATGACCCATGCATTCGGACAAATATCGCGTATCTTCTTCGCGTAATCCTCATATATCGGCACGGTACGCATTGCACGCAGTACGCCGCCCGGTCCGGCAGTATCTCCGACAGATTGATAAACCCCGTACTTCTCNGGCGTATGTACGTCGCTGCGCATTTCCCTGAACGTTCCCGGCAGAATTGAAAATATAACGAAATCTGCGCCATTAAGCGAATCCTCTATCCTATCATACAGTTTGTACTCGAACTTTGACTTAGTTCGCGGGTCCTGGTTGATGTAGCCGCCAATCTTAGCATTGCGCTCCGCGGCTTTCATATCAATGTCGTATAACGCTATTTCACCCGACAAATNTTCCGCGACCGCGAGGTCTGACATAAAAGTGCGCGCCCACATCTTGGAACCGCCGCCGATGTACGCTATTTTAATTTTTCTTTCCATTCTCGTATTCCTCCGTGATTTTNATTAATTGATTCAGGGACACCAGCCGTCACCTTCNCCAAGTACCCGTTCTTTGGTAAAAGCGGCCGCCTGATCCCCAACAAGTTCCCGTACAAAATCTGCTTTTTGCGGGAACGAAGATGCAGACTCCGATGCATACGCGCATTCTCCTATAGCATATAACACCGTATTTCTTGCGNTTTCTTTGTTCCAGTCATGAAAAAGTTCAGGGTTGATATGCTTTCCGAAGGAACATTCCACGAATACTGTCTTGGCATATTCTCTCCACGGTCTTCCAAGATAGACCGTACCGGTCAAGCAGTCCTTCGATATAAGACGGCATTTAGAAAAAACATAGCCGTATGCCTGCCCTTCCGGCGTGGAGGCCGCGGTAACATAGCCCTGAATCCTGGGTTGCGTCTCTGGCTTAATTTCATTACCTTTCGCCGTGCCGTCTGCNGGNTCCTCTGTTTCATCTTCAAAGCGCCTCAAGGATTCAATAGCACAGTTTTCAAAGTACGCAGTCGCACCTCCGAAAATAAAATCAACATCACCGCAGATATAACAGTTTTTATAATAATGTCTTCCATTGATACGCGGAGCGTACTGTTTGGGTCCGATAAAACCGTTTTTCTGTATCTCTTTAGGCGGAAGCGGACCCGTAAAAAGAGTATCCTGATGTCCAAGCAGACGACATGAATCCACAATCAGCCTGTCGCCGTCCGCATATAAGGCAATCGCCTGACCGTGCGTAACGGAATCACCGGAGGCATTCTCTATGGTGAGATTTTTCAATGTCACGTCATGGGCATCGATAAACACGGAATAAGAACGGAATGTACCCATCTTCATTCCGTCTTCCATAACTATGTTAGCATAATCGTCATATGTAAGAACAACGTCCTCGTTGCTCCTCCCCGTACCTTCCAGAGTGACAAAAGATCTGTCTATTGTGATTTTTTCATGATAAATTCCCGGTGCAATGTAAATCGTCACCTGATTTTGATTATCCTCCGGAATGCTGTACAGCGCATCTGAAACACTCTTAAAGCATTCCGGATTTCCCCCGCTTGGGGATACATATATTTTGTTCTGCATGTAATACTATACTCCTCTATTAGTCTGGGCGTTTGACCTTCTCAACTTAATGATTAGATGTAAAAATGCATTGACTCTATTGGTCATTTCTATTTTTTCATCTTAGGTTTAAATATAAGACTCGCTAAATATCCGAAAACAAGCGCCGCACAGCAGCCTACCGCCCCGTTCGTAAATCCGCCCTTAAACAGACCGATAAAGCCATCTTTGTCAACTGCCTCTTTAACGCCCTTCATCAGTATGTTGCCATATCCAAGAAGCGGCACTCCTGCTCCGGCGCCGGCATATTCCATAAAAGGCTCATACCAGCCGAACACGCTTATAACTGCTCCAAGACATACAAGCAGCACCATGATACGTCCCGGCATCATCTTCGTTTTTTCCAACAGAATCTGGGCCAATGCACAAATCAGCCCTCCTACCCAAAAAGCATTTACATAGTCCATATGCATAACCTCGCTTGTATATTTTTTCTGTAAAAATAACAGATATCACTCTGCTGTTATCTTTATCCGTTATCTTACGCATTTTTCCGCAAAGTTATACATTCTGTATGTATATAATTATCCAAGATATGCGATAACTTCGACCTCGCACAATACATCCTTGGGAAGCTGTTTTACAGCAACGCAGCTTCTTGCCGGTTTCTGTGTGAAATACTTCTCATAAACGGCATTAAATGCGGCAAAATCTGCCATTTCTGCCAGAAAACAGGTTGTTTTTACCACATTTTCATAATCCGTTCCCGCTTCTTTTAAGATTTCACCCACATTCTTCATTACCTGCTGTGCCTGTTCAGTGATATCCTTGCCTGTAATCTCTCCGGTTGCAGGGTCAATCGGAATCTGACCAGATGCAAACAGCATCTTATCTACAATGATTCCCTGTGAATACGGCCCGATAGCGGCGGGCGCCTTGTCTGTTGCGATTTTCTTTAACATGATAATTCCACCTTTCTTAATGATATTATTAGTAGGATTCGAGTGTCAAAAGGTGCCTTTTACGAACTGAGATGGCAGATTGCACAAAATGTTCCCTTGCACCTGACTTCGGAATATGGATTTTCTAAATATTCCGATGACACTATGAGAACGGACGCAACCGCCCGCCATCCGCCATCCGGGCTCATTGCGGGCTTTTCGGGACATCCATGTCCCGAAATTGCTGGATATCTGGTCGGAATATTAAGAAAATCACATATTCCTTCGCAAGGCACTTCGCGAACATTTTGTGCAATCTGCCAACAATATTATATATAAGCACCTTTTGACACCCGAAACCTAATGATTTATACGCTTTATCCAAATACAGCCCTTACATAATATCCACGTGCATTTTCAATGATTTCTATAACTTCGCCTTCCCGTTCTAACATTCTTTCGTTAAAAGGAAAGTTGCCTGACATGGCTAATGAGGGGTCGATTGTATAATAATAATTGCTGGGCAGTACGCCTTCCGTTACCGTAACATGGTCGCCTTTTTTAAGAAGACCGGGTCTCTCCATCTTAAATTCCATTTCACGCATATTCATTTCCTCGTATTATATAGTCATGGTCTCTCAAAATATATTCGTCAGACATTAGCAAACGCCTTACTTAACCAGATATTTCTCATAATAACGGTAATCTTCCGCTTTGCAGTTAAGCCTCATGAAAACGCCCTCTTCCCGATACTGCGTCTCATGAACCACAGCATTTTCATTCAGATAAGACACCGCCCTGCCATCGGTATAAGGAATCAACATGGCGCATTCACGATAGCTTCCGGCAAGCTTTTTTTCAATCAGACAGATTAATTCTTCCAACCCGATTTTTTCTTTTGCGGACATATAAATACTATCTGACTTCACAATCGGGAGCATATCCGGCTCTACTTTATCAGCCTTATTATATACATAAATCATGGGAACCCCGTCTGCTCCCAGTTCCTTCAATGTTCTCTCGGTTTCTGCTATCTGCTCCTTATAATTTATATCGCTGTAATCCACCACCTGTAATAATACATCGGCTTCTCCGGCTTCTTCCAGCGTCGAATGGAACGCCTCTATAAGATGGTGCGGCAGTTTATGAATAAAGCCTACGGTATCCGACAGCAAAAAAGCGTGATGATTTTCCGGTGCGATTCTGCGTACCGTTGTATCAAGCGTAGCAAAAAGCATGTCTTTTTCCATGACTTTCTTCTCTTCTATGTCAACTTCATCCGCTCCATATGTGTCCAACATGGCATTTAATAAAGTAGACTTACCTGCATTCGTATAACCTACAAGCGCCACGCGCGGCATTCCGGAACCTGCGCGCTGTTTACGCTGCGTCTTCCTCTGGGCGCTTACTTCTTTCAATTCCCGGCGGTATTCTGTCAGACGACGCTCCAGCACACGCCTGTCCAATTCAAGTTTCTTCTCTCCGGCTCCCCTGTTACTCAAAGAACCGCTGCCGCCTCCCTGACGGCTGAGCGCTGCATGCAGACCGACCAGCCGCGGAAGCATGTACTGCAGTCTCGCCACTTCCACTTGCAGCTTAGCCTCTCTGGACTTGGCGCGGCTGGAAAAAATATCCAGAATCAATGTACTCCTGTCCAAAATCGGCTTACCGATTCTATCCTGAAGGTTGCGCAGCTGAATCGGAGAAAGTGAATTGTCAAATATTACTATATCTGCTTCCTTTTCTTCCGCTTCCTCTTTTACCTCTTCCACCTTACCCGTACCAATATAAAAAGCCTTATGTATCTCCGCAAGGTTCTGCTCCGCCACTCCCACTACTTCCATATCGCAGGCATTGGCAAGCGCGCCAAGCTCTTCTAATGAAAGTTTATAATCTTCCCCATCATTCAGATTTATTCCTACAAGCAATGCTTTTTCCATAGATACCCTCTTGTGATATTATTTTCACTGCTAAATATAGAGACCTAAAACACTTTCCTTCATTGTACACATATCAGTATACCTTTACAAGTAAATTCACATGCAAATATACAGCATTCTATCATTAACAATTCCGGATATATTTCATTTTACTACGCCTTCCCATCCCCCAGAGTCTCCTTCACCGCTTTCATAGGTGATCTCCAGTTTGTTTTCAGTCCCTTACACTGTGACGCCACAACCACCCCTTCTTTCGGTATCACCCAGATTAAAGAACCTCCTGCACCGGAAGCAAAATAAGTATCTCCATCAATCCACCACAGATAACCGTAATTATTTCCATAATTTTTGCGCGACCTTACGACCCATTGCTCATCAATGACCTGCTCTCCATCCCAGTATCCATTCTGCAAATATAATTGTCCAAACTTTGCCATATCTCTGGTTGTTAAACATATATTTCCGGGAATCAGTCCATGTGGATCACAATAAGCCCATCTCGGAACTTCCATCCCTGTTTTGGAAAATAAATGCTGCTTAGCATAATCATATAAATCCATTTTAACAGCAGTGTGGATTATAGCAGCACATAAATCTGCATCAAAGTTACTATAACAGAATGTTTTCAGGTCAGGATGCTTTATTGGCAAATCAAGCATATATTCTATCCAGTCCTCACTGCCTTTCCTTCTCTCCGCCACTGGTTGACTGTCTCCTGCCAGCCGCACATAATATAAACCGGATGTCATAGTAAGGATATTTCGAATACGCAGACGGAGTATATTGGGATCACTATCTATATTCAGATATCCCGGGAAGAAATCCAGCACCCTTTCTTCCACATCCTTTATAAACCCCTGTTGTATCGCAATTCCCATTAATGCCGAGATGATACTCTTTGTCACACTCATTACATCCCGCACGTCTTCCCGCTGGGCATTTCTATAGTATTTTTCAAATATAATCTCTTTATTCTGCAGTATAATCAGGCTGTACACATTGGGATACAGATGATTGATCGTGCTATGAAGCTTACCCATTGCCTCATCGTTGAATCGCATACTCTACCCCTCCCAGTTTTCTATATATTTTCTACAGTAAGAACCAATTCTTGAATTTTGGTTATGTATTATATCGTATACGGATCCTTCTGCGATGACTTCTCCGCCTTCCTGCCCGCTTCCCGGTCCCATTTCAATCAGCCAGTCACACAGAGTGATCATCTGCAAATCATGCTCTATTATAATCACTGTATTACCTTTATCTACAAGCTCCTTTAATATTTGCAGTAATTTTACCGTATCATGGCAGCTTAAACCGGCAGTCGGTTCATCAAGAACATATAAACTATCCGTATTGGATTCCTTACATAACTCTATGGCTAACTTAATTCTCTGGGCTTCTCCTCCGCTGATGGTTTTTGTGGACTGTCCCAGTTTCANATATCCCAGTCCCAATTGATTCAGTATATCTAATGTGCGGATTATCTTAGGTTCTTTTTCAAATAATCCTATAGCTTCTTCTACCGTAATATCTAAGATATCAACAATATTATAGCCTTTCAGAAGTACCTCCCGCACTTCTTTTTTATACCGGCTGCCACCACAAGCTTCACAGACAAATTTAGTACCTGCTATCTCTATTTCTCCCTCACCATGGCATTTCTCACAAGCCCCATCCGAATTAAAGGAAAAATGGCCGATTGAAAATTTTTTATTTTCAGCTAATGNCTGCATGAGAAATAATTTTCTTATTTCATCCCAAATCTGGATATAAGAAGCAACCATAGACTTTTTATTGCGCCCGATTGGTTTTTGTGACACATACATCTTTTTCTTTACATTTTCTATTCCTGTCACTTTACAATGATCAAGGCAGACCCTGGATGAAACCTGATCATTTTCTATGTCTTCCTCCGCGCTCTCCGCATCCAGCAGGGGAATTAACGACTGGCTGATAAGTGAACTCTTACCGCTTCCCGAAACACCGACTACTCCAATCAATCTGTTTAGCGGTATTGTGAGGTTCACATTTTTCAGATTATTTGTATTGATATTTTCCAGTTTGATACAGGCTTTTTCTTCCAAACTGTGTATGGGCTTTTTTATCGTTTGCTTCAACTCCTGCATCATTTTAGTATTTTTCATCGTATTGCGAATAACGCTATTGTATGATTCAAGAAACTCATCATAGGTTCCCTCAAATATTACGGTTCCCCCTTCAGTTCCACCTCCCGGTCCCAACTCAATAATGTGGTCAGACAGCTCCAGTGCTCCTAAGTCATGTTCCACCACAAGTACTGTGTTGCCTTTCCGACTCAGTTCCTTTATTTTCCGAAGAATATTTTCTTTTTCAGACTCATGCAGACCCAATGTCGGTTCATCAAATACATAAACAAGATTGTCCAGCGACAAATCAAAAAAGGTGGACATCAATAATCGTTGAAATTCACCTCCGCTTAATGTAGGTATTTTCCTGTTTAAATTCATATATCCCAAATCCAGTTCGATTAAATTCTGACATCGCTGCTTTAGCAGGGTAAGCAGATGGAAAGCAACAGGGGCCTCCTTATATTCCTCAGAAAGTGTTTTTAAATCCGAGTATAGTGATAGGATATCTTTTTCTTTCAGTTTTGCAATATTTTGTCCTTTAATCCTCACTCCCAGAGATTCAGTCCGCAGACCTGTCCCATGGCAGACAGGACAGCTTTTCATATTCTGTTGATCGTCCTTTTGCCAGACAACGCCCTCCCTCAAAAATGGTATTTCCCCTTTAAAGTATACCTCATCATCACCAAACAGAATGGCTTCCTTTGTATCATTGTCAAGTTCTTTAAATGACAGCTTCAGGTCGATTCCCTTTGCCTTACAATATTTCTTATAAGGCATACGGAGCATTCTGTGCATACAGTCAATCGCCGGTCTCTCAGAAGTCATGAATTTTCTGAATTCCGTTTTTTCATCCACATCCGGTGATACTCCGGAACCATAACAATAGTAGCACATCCCTGTTGCAGAGTTTGAAGAAAACATTGCCGGAGTAAAAACAATATTTTCGTTCGATGACTCACCGATCTGAGCAAACAATTCCTGCAGCAATGACAGGATTCCCGTCCTGCTGCCAATAGTACTTCTTGGATTACTCTGCCTTTTCAGATTCTGACTGACACAAACGGTCGGACTCAGTCCTCTGATATCAAACTCACTCACTATATCCCTATCCGGTATCATATTGATGGCGGATAAATATTTTGTCTGCCCTACTTTGTCCAATATATCAAACACCAAAGTGGATTTGCCTGAACCGCTCACTCCTGTTATAACAGTAAATTTATTTTTAGGTATTTTCACCGATATAGATTTTAAATTATGCAGTTTCAATTTATTGCATTCTATGTATTCCATTTACACTTTTTCCTTAAATAAACCATTGATAATATTAGTCGTTGCCTGAATTTCCAAGAAATACGACAATGTTATTATAGTATATCGGTAATTTTAATATTATGCAAGTTGCCATTTTGAATATCCTTTTTACTTTTACATTGATAAACATCAAAAATATGTAATTTGGATATTCCGTCAAAAGTTAAAGACTTGTTAAGAATTTCTATGCTATGATTCAGAGTATATAAAATCAAATGCATGGAAAGAGGTATACACTATGTTCTGGAGAATACTGAAAAAAGACATTAAACGCAAAAAGACCATGAACATCATTCTGCTTCTGTTTGTCATTTTATGCTCAATGTTTGCAGCAGCGGCGGTGAACAACATTATAGCCGTAACCGGCGGTATAGAGCATTATTTTGATGCGGCAGAAGTACCCGATGTCACAGTGATGATGATGAACAGCGAGGAAAACGATCTTGAGGAAAAGATAGGGGAACTTGCATGTATCAGTGAAGTAACGACTGAGCATTGGCTGTGTGTATACAGCTCAAAGTTTTTTAAGTATAACGGAAAGGAATTTGATAATTTCACTAATGCCGCCGGTTTAATCTCCGATAATGAAATGGCTATCAACTATTTTGATGAGAACAATAACATCATCGAAAGCGTGGACAAGGGCTGCTTTTATGCCAATGCNCCTTTTTTACAGGGCATAGATATAAGGACGGGCGACGAGGTGGAACTTGATGTCGGTGACAGTCATCTCACNCTTAAGTTTATGGGGCGGTTCAAAGGCGCGCTGTTTGGTTCGGGAAACACGAATCCCCCNTATCTTATCATAAACTCTGATGACTATGACTATCTTGACAAGGACGAAGCCACTCATATCGTGNCTTACAAGCAGATTTATATAAATACGTCAGATATTGATGAAATCAGGGAACTTGCAAAGAGCTGTAGCGGTGTGTATGTCAACACACGGGAAGAAAAAAAGGATATTTATCTCTATGATATGNTTCCCGCCTATATTTTAATGATGATCAGTATCGTGCTGATGCTCACAGCCTTTGTGGTGCTGCGCTTTACAATAGGCTTTACCATCAGTGAGGAATTTCGTGANATCGGCGTGATGAANGCNGTGGGTATCAGGGGCGGCAGTATAAGAAGCCTGTATATCGTCAAGTATCTTGCCATTGCCGTGACCGGCACACTGATAGGATATTTCTGTTCTATCCCTCTCGGGAATATGATGATGAAAACCGTATCGGAAAATATAGTTCTCGGCAGCGAGAGCGGTACTCTTATGGGGCTTTTAAGCTCTGCGGCGGTAGTTATCATTATNCTGCTTTTCTGCTANNNCTGCACACGCAGCGTAAATAAACTCTCGCCTATCGACGCAGTAAGAAACGGTCAGACGGGCGAGCGTTTCCGAAGAAAGAGCCTTCTGCACTTAGGCCGCTCTAAACTGCCGTCATCTGCATTTCTCTCAGTCAATGATGTGGTCAGCTCACCGAAGCAGTTTTCTATCATAATCGTTGTGTTCACGCTATGTATATTACTTATGACGATCATGTCAAATTTTGCACTGACACTCAAAAGTGAAAAGATACTGCGNTTCTTCGATNTGCCCTCANGTGAAGCGCATATCNNGGATANCGAAATANTGGGAGAAGTCATTGTAAATCAGAGTATGTATAAGCAGATCATCCCTGATATCGAAAAGCTCCTTGCCGATAACGGAATGCCCGGCAATTGCACAATAACAACGGGCACACAATTTGAAACATCACACAAAGACAAAACCGCAAAAATCATTTTCTACATCACGAAAGGCGAGACAAATGACACTCTCTATGTAGATGATGGCAGCGCACCACGTAAGGCCGACGAGATTGCAGTAACAATAAGTACCTTAGATGACTTAGGAGCAGAGGTCGGCGACAGGGTAACGGCATTAATTAATGAAAAAGAGTACGAGTTTATCATCACGGGAACATTCTCTTCGTTCGACAGACATGCCGCTTTTCTATATAAAGATTTTGACCTTGAAAATCTGCCGGCGAGCAATATATGGGGAGTGCAGATACACTTTGACGGCAATCCGGGCAAAGAGCAGATAAACCAAAACATTGAAAAGCTAAAAGACCTGCTCGACACCGACAAGGTGTATTCGACTTCGGACTTTATCAAAAATTTTACAGGAATATCCGATACGCTGAATGCAATCAAGCAGATGATGATGGTCATTACCGTAATTGTAACGGCATTGATCGTCATACTTATGGAGCGTTCGTTCATCTCTAAGGAAAAAAGCGAGATTGCACTGATGAAGGCAGTGGGCGTCGGGAACGGTAGTATTATCCTGCAGCATTCGCTCAGATTTGTAATCGTATCGGTCATTGCCTGCATTGTTTCTTCTGCGGTGCTTATGCCAATCAGCGACGTAATGATGAATTGGATATGTAAAATGATCGGCGATATATCAGGCTTAAAATGTGATTTTGACCCGCTGGAAATTTTTGTGATCTGTCCGGCAATTCTCATCGGCGTGACCGTTACAGGCTCGTTCCTGACAGCGCTTTACACAAAAACAATCAAGGCTTCCGATACGGCAAGCATAGAATAAATTGAAAAAATGGAGGATTAATATAATGAATACGATTTTACAGACAAAAGGACTTTGCAAGACATATATTATGAATAAACATCAAAACAATGTGTTAAAAAACGTCGATCTGACAATCGGCGAGGGCGAGATGGTAGCTATCATGGGTCCCTCCGGTTCAGGCAAAAGCACACTGCTCTACTGTGTTTCGGGAATGGACAGAGTGACCGCAGGCGAGGTGTTCTTTAACGGTAAGAAAACGGCAAGTCTCAATGATAGGGAGCTTGCAAGGCTCAGACTTGACGAAATGGGATTCATTTTTCAGCAGATGTACATGATGAAAAATCTGTCAGTACTTGACAACATCATTTTTCCTGCGGTAAAGTCGAAGAAGAATACGGAGAGCCGCAGACAGACCGAGGAGCGTGGCAGAGCGCTCATGCGCAGACTCGGCATTGATGATGTGGGCAGTAATGATATTAACGAGGTGTCGGGCGGACAGCTTCAAAGGGCTTGTATCTGCCGCAGTATGATTAACAATCCCAAGATGATCTTTGCCGATGAACCGACAGGCGCTCTCAACCGTTCAAGCTCTGATGAAGTCATGAACGAGCTGCTCTCCTTAAACCGTGACGGCACGACTATCATGTGCGTGACACACGATGCGAAAGTTGCAGCCAAGTGCAGCAGGGTGCTTTACATTGTAGACGGCGGTATCGTTGGTGAAAAAGAAATGGGACATTTTGAGGGCGGTGACAAGGAGCTTCGTGACCGTGAAAGAGAGCTGAATAACTGGCTTATGGAACAGGGATGGTAATTTTATGACCGATATTCTGATAGTGGAAGACGATAAGGAACTGGCGGACCTGTTGGCTGACTTTCTGTGTGAAGAAGGCTATACTGTATCAAGCACAGGTAGCGGAGAACATGCCGTACAGCTATTTGAACAATATGGTGCAAGGCTTGTGGTGCTTGACATCAATCTTCCCGATGTGAACGGCTTTGCAGTCTGCTCCAAGTTGCGGGAATATGCGGATACTCCTATATTGATTGTAAGTTCAAGAACAGACAAGGAAGATAAGCTAAGCGGCTTTGACCTCGGCGCTGACGATTATATTGAAAAGCCCTATGACATTGATATTCTTATCGCTAAGATAAAAGGGATATTCAAGCGGCGGTATCAGCGTGATATATTGTCGGCGAACGGTGTGACACTCAATTTTGCTGATAAAACAGCTATCATCGACGGGAAGCCCGTGGAACTGCCTTCAAAGGAATTTGACCTGTTGGCGCTTTTACTTGAAAATCAGGGCAAAACTCTGAAAAAAGAGTATCTTTTCAGAACCGTCTGGGGCAGCGACAGCGATTCGGAGCTGCAAACGCTTCATGTGCATATCAACCGCCTGCGCCGGAAACTCGGTGATGATCCTAAGAATGCAAAGCGTCTGCTTACTGTCTGGGGTGTGGGGTATAAGTTTGTATGAGAGCTTTCAGAAGATTGTGTATTGCAGTGATAACTGTATTTCTTTTGCTGACGGCGGTATTGAATATATTTCTTGTGGAAGTGAAAGACAATAATGAGGGCATTTACCGCGTTGAAGCCAAACGGATTGCAGATGAGATAGCGGAAACGGGCAATTATGACCTTGAAAAATATCCACACATTACAGGTGTGTTCGCGGGCGATGACAGCGGATTGTACACCTCCGATGAGCATTATCTTATCATAGAAGCCGCCGGAACGCTGTATCGTGTGGAATATACTGTCGAAAACGGACAGCACAGCATCGTGGCGGTAAACTGCGTATTGTGTGCGCTGTTTCTGCTGATGCTTGGTCTTTTGTATTATATCCGTGAGCATATTATCGTACCGTTCGGCCGGCTGAACGATGTACCGCAGGAACTTGCAAAAGGCAATCTTGCTGTCCCGATACCGGAGGAAAAGAGCCGTTTCTTCGGAAAATTCACTTGGGGCGTGAACCTCCTGCGTGAAAGTATCGAAGAAAGCCGCAAAAAAGAAATCACGATGCAAAGAGACAAAAAACTCTTGCTGCTCTCCCTTTCCCACGACATCAAAACGCCGTTGTCGGCAATCAAGCTGAATGCAAAGGCGCTTGCAAAGGGATTATACAAGGACGAGGAGAAGCGGCGTGATGCTGCCTTGAGCATAAATACCCGTGCAGATGAGATAGAGCGTTTTGTCAATGAAATAACAAAGGCGGCAGGCGAGGACTTTATGAGCTTCGAGGTCACACAGGGAGAGGCTTTCTTAAGCGATATCATCACAAGGATAGATGCTAGATATGCTCCCCAGCTTGCCATGTCAGGAACGGAGTTTGTGATTCAAAAATATGATGACTGCCTTCTAACATGCGACCCTGAGCGCCTTGGAGAATGTCTGCAAAATCTTATCGAAAATGCGATTAAATACGGTGACGGCAGACGAATTGAGATCAGCTTTGATAAAATGGACGGCTGTGAACTTATCACAGTATCAAATACGGGCTGTACGCTTGAAACAAAAGAACTGCCGCAGATATTCGAGAGCTTTCACCGGGGAAATAATGCGGATAAGGTACCGGGCAACGGGCTTGGACTTTTTATCTGCAAACGGCTGATGTCGCTTATGGGTGGAGAGGTGTATGCGGATATTCGTGATGAACGTTTCTATATAACGCTTGTTGTTAAAATGGCGTAGTTTTTTTCAAAGACTTTGCCATAATAGAATCCTCCACTATGTTAAAAATGCACAATACTATATTTCGTATCTGTATTGCAAAATTGATTTAAAATTATCCTATATGTTGAAACAACTGAAATATATTCCACTGTTCCGTTTTATTATTTTCTACATATCACATTCAAAAAACATTTGCAACCACACTCCGTTTATGATATAAATGCTTTATCTGATATTTATATTCTCAAATTCTAATGTCTAACAAGCCGTAAACATAAGGCTTTCTACTACGAAAGGTATCATTTTATGTCTCATACATCTAAATCACGTGTCAACTGGCATGAAGCCGCTTCCTGTGCTTTCCAAATTGAACTCAAAAATTATTCTCACATTCTGGAATATATATCCGAATATCCGCTCGGCAAAAATAGCTATCGAATTGACTTACTCGTTATTAAAAAGCTGACAGATGAACGAATTTCCAAAAATATCGCACGGATTTTCAAAACACTCAACCTGCTTGAGATTAAAGGCATAGGGTCTTCCATCAACATTGATTCCTATTATAAAACCATCGGATACGCAGGACTTTTGATTGCACAAATGGGGAAATCAGATTCTTCCTCTCGCGGATATCAATACTCCAGTCTCGATGTCAGTCTGACGCTTTTAAGCTGTCATTACCCACGTAAGCTTATGAATCATCTTAAGCAGGAACGTAAATTGCCTGTTGCAAAAATCTCCAATGGCGTGTATTATATCAATAAAGAGACTTTTCATATACAAATTATCGTCACGAAAGAGCTTTCTTCTGAAGATAACTTATATCTGTATTGTCTCACCGACAACCTGCAGGATACCACTCTTGCCAACCGACTTGCAGATGACTGTAATTTACATCAGGAACAGGAGATTTATATCAAATACCTGCATCAGATATCCACTGCAAACTTCAAAAAAATGAAAGGAGACACGACTATGGTTTGTGAAGGACTTTTAAATTTATGCGGTACAAGTTCCGCGGAAATCATTGAACGTACGAAAAAGGAGGATGCTGAATATTATCTGCCGAAAATCAATCAGTTAACTTCCCAGAATAGTAATTTAACTTCCCAAAATACTTATTTGAAGTCTCTGTTGACAAAACATAATATTCCATTTGATTTAGGAAGCGAACCTGAAGACTGCTGACAGCATCATTCGAGAGCTTTCATCGGGAAAACAATGCTGGAAAGTTCCTCGCTCAGCTGAAAGACCATGACATGGCTATTTTGAACATTTAACTGACAACAATACCTTTATATCATCAAGGTTTTCCTTGCAAGTAACACGATAGTGAATCCATCCTCCATCACCGCAGGAATACTTGTTGTCTATATATTCTTGTGTGTATTTCTGAAGTTGGTCATAAACAGATTTATATTGTTTATCCGATAACCGCATCATAACAGTGAACGCATTGTCCTCAGCAAAAATGTTGCATATAAGCTTATTCTTCTTTTTATGAGCAACTCCCCAGCCATAATTATTTCCATACGGAAAGACAATTTTTTGCTCTGTATTAAAAGTGGATGTCAGCCATTCATTTAGTAAAGAAAATCTCTCTGCATTTTTACCACAGAATTCTGTCATTTCTTCCATTGTAGGTACCGCCTGTTTATTAAGCATCCTTTCGTACATAAATACCTCCACGACCTCGCTCACTATATACATCTTTATGATACAGCTTCTTACGGATATCATATCAGAAAAATGTTGACACCCCATGTCGGGATTTATTCTTTTCATATATTTTTTGTCCGTTCTGCCATCACATATACTAATTATTATTACACCTTTTCTATAATTTCTTTAGCCTCATGGAAGGCTGCTAATTCCTCAATCGCAGCATCAATACATTTGTAATCAATAAAAGCGGGATCGAATATGTTTTTCTCTTTTATTATAAATCTATTGGTCCGCCACTCCATCTTGCAATCAAAATACCCGACAAACCGATTACCTACGAGAATCGACAGCGGCCATTTCATCCCCTTTTTCTTGAAATACTCAAATGTATATGAATAATCAAAGAAAGTTTTCAGCCATGTCTGGTCCCGTACAAAAATATCCATAGGTGAAATCAGACGGACCTCTTCACTGTCCTGCTCTGCATCTTTATCAAGCAGGTTCATCTTCGACGAGTGAATGTAACATNACTTTTTTCCGACCTTCACNGGNGATATTTTTCCTTCCTGTTCCAATACAGAAAAGAAGGGCGTAACTTCAACAGTCGGNATTCCCGTNATATGNGATATATGTACGGGATANGTNACNCCAAAAGAAGCTNTNAGCTTTTCNATGATATAGGNTCTGGCTTCATTTTTGTCGATTCCGGAATTTGGCCATTCATTTATGCCTATATTTTCCTTTAATATATAAAGCGGCTCTTTGAATGTTCCCGGATTTCTGCCGCAGGTTACCAGATCAGTCTTGCGTTTCAACCTGTAAAACGCACGGAATATGGGCAGNTCAAAGCTGAGATCGCCTGCTTTTCTTCCTTTTACATACGCATNCCATTCATCTGATAAATGCAAACACTCCCATATCTGGTTAGTGGTCATGCCGGGCTTATCTCTTAACCCCTTCTTTAATTCCTCTTCCGCAGCAAAATCGCTTGGACTGTTCGCCGCCGCTAACCAGCTTTCATCCGAAGAACCCCATCTTACAACATCCTTTAGTGCGGCACGGTAAATTGCAAATTCATTAGTCGGAACAAAAAACATATTACGCTTGAAAGCAAATGCNTCCGTAATTTTAAACTCTTTATACGCNGCAGNATCCAAGTCCTNTACGGCAAAGTCNTTTTTTCTGTTCCANAGCATNATATAATGNTTCAAATGGATNGTCGGATTCGGATCATACTGTAAACCGCATATATCCGAGACGATGTCCTCAATACTTTGGNTGCTTCTTTTGTCCAAGTGTTGGCTTGAAATAATTATNNTNCGAATTNNCGATTTTTCATCATAAATTTTGTTGCTCATACGACCTTATCCCCCTAAGAAAATCGTATTGAAAGAACTGTTGATGTTGCTTAATTTGTCAGGCTTCTTCACTTAATGAGTTTTTGCATATTAACACTGAAATTATAATTACCACACATGAAAAACCAATAATGAACATGGAATCAAAATAATTTTTCACATTTAAAAGCTCCAATTCATTAGCATAGAGCACTCCATTCATAATTGCATGAAGCGCTATACTTAAAACTAAATATACGACTCGTTTTTTTGTAATGGATTTATAATCTATCAAAGTTAACCCCATCATTGCTCCGAAACTCAAAATTCTTCCGGCAACAGCAAATAAATAACCAAAAACACTCATCCGAGCGGCAAAAATTGTCCCAACATCAAATATCGTATGTAAACTGCTACGTCCTAATCCAAATACAATCGGTGTTTCCTTAGATTTTTCGCATTTAAGCACAGTTCTAAATACAAGATAGTATCCGCCTTCTTCAAACAATCCCTGAATTATTCCAACTGCAGCACATAGTAATAATAAATGCCGTGAAAAAAAATCTTTGACAGGTGATTCAGCTAATACCAATAATGCTTGAATTGGCTGTGGAAGCAATAGCCCGAAAATCAATAGACTTATTGCTCCAATTAAGAATATTTTATATTTTTTCATCATTTTTCTCCATAGACAATCCGTCACAAACATATCATACCACATTTTGGGGAGATTTATCATTAAAGGATTATAGAAATGGAAGAACTCTTGGGTTTGTAACTTATGTGTGTAAACAATGAACAGGCAGGAAAAACCGTATGACCATTATAATGTCCATGCCCCTTTCTCAGCCTGTGAAAATGAATTTAAGAATGGGCAGTTATCAATAACGGATAACTGCCCGACAGATTCTTAGTTGTTAAACTAACTGTGTCCTGAAAAGTTGGACAATTTCACACTTTCTTCCGTGTCAAACAAGCCCCAATGACTGCTCCAACCAGAGCAAACGGCGCTACTCTAACGAACATCCACTCAAGTGAATGAAACACTACGCCGATTACTGCGGTTTCAGGATGACTATAATCCCAACCCAGATAAGGACTGTTTAATACTATTAAGGCTGGAAAAACAGCCGCTATAACAATGCACAATGCGATAAAAAGCCAATGAATCACATTTTGCCTCGTTGTTTTCCTATGTGCGAGTTGCAGGTTTATGACCTCAAGTTTCTCGGAAATTGCCCTTAAGTCATCTGCCTTCGCCTCAGCAACGGTTTCTCCAAGCAGTGTGCTTACCGGTGTTTCAAATGCCTCTGATATGGAAATCAGCATATCGGCATCCGGAACCGACAGACCGTGCTCCCATTTAGAAATTGTTTGTCTGACCACATTCAGTTTGACCGCAAGTTCCTCCTGCGAAAGTCCTTTGGATTTTCTAATTGCTTTTATATTTTCATTTAGCATCAGTGATAACCTCCTTTCGCTGCCATTATACGAAGGCCAGTCCGTTGCGGCAAGCAACGCAAATTAACATTACGGCGTTCGTTTAATATTTTCCTGTACATTTCGCGACAAAATAATCCTTTCAGACATATCCATACCTCCTAGCGGTCTTCATTGTGCAGACTAATAGCATGATTATATATTTCTATTGCCCTTTTCCTATAATAAACAAGTTTTTATTAGCAATCAGCCACAAACATATCATACCACATTTGGGAAAATTGGATTTTCCTTAGAAAATGTTGCTGCCGCTTCGTTTAATTCTTCTAATGTCATATCTTCAAACAAATTTTGCTGCCATTTCGTATAATCGAATTTTTCCCTGTTAATTATGGAGATGAACTTCTCTGCTTCTACAACTCCCATCTGTCGAATAAGACAGTTAATTC
>JAAUZS010000095.1 GCA_014804495.1 Lachnospiraceae bacterium | reverse complement strand
TCAACCCTGTGTCCAGGTATTTCCCTAAAGAAATCGGGCCAATCAGCGGGGAACAAAATACTTCCCGATGTTTTACAGGCGCTTCTAAAAAGTGTTTTAGCCGAATATCCGCCATTTCCTGATTTTCAATTGAAATACTGATGTATATGTGTTCCCATCCATCTCCCCAGTCTGACGGGACACAATCTTTGATTCTTTCCGGTCTTTTTGTGGTCGTAACGAAGATACAGTCTTTTCTTCTTCTTATGAAATCCCAGCATCCGTCCCGCCACTCATCTGCTTCTTCAATAAAGAAATCAGAAGAAAAGCACAACTTAACCAATGAGTTTGGTGGACAGTCTTTGTCTTTTAACTCATAAGTGGTTTTGCCTTTTGTAATGATGGTAGTATCTCTGCCATACCGCTTATCCATCTTATATACAAAACAATTTTTACAGCCCGGGCTTACCTTTTTACATCCGTGCCAGGGATTCCATGGTATTGCTTTATCAATTTCTGTGTTCTGCATGATTTTATCCTTTCATATCACGATTTGTTAAGTACATAATATCATAAAAATAGAGAAATGAACACGCTGAAAAATAAATAATAATCTGCTAAGAGAAGCACGGTAAAGTGGAATTTCCACATAGAAAGCAGATGACTTTTGCAGTATTGTGTGATATATTTTTTATAATATGAGAAAACAGATATATGCAGTTGCAGACAGGTAAGGTGTTGAAAATGGAAGCACAGGAAAAACAACTTAAGAAACGACCGAAGCACAGTCGTGAAAATATACGCATTACTTTTCAGATGGCATGGCCGTCTATTGTGGAATCTTTTTTTGTGGCATTTGCGGGTCTGGTGGATTCTTTGATGGTAAGCTCTCTGGGGGCGTATGCTGTAGCGGCAGTCGGACTGACTACACAGCCCAAATTTATGGGGCTGTCATTGTTTTTTGCAACTAATGTGGCTATTTCTGCATTGGTGGCAAGGAGAAGAGGAGAGGGAAAAACTGAGGAAGCAAACCGTATTCTCAGTACGGCAATCACATTTATCGTGGCGGCGGCNGTGATTTTGAGNATTCTGTTCGTGCTGTTGGCAGATCCTATTATCCGGTTGTGCGGTTCTACGGAGGAGACTCATGGCAGNGCAGTAGCNTATTTTAGNATTATTATGGGCGGCATGATTTTTAACTGNGTTCAGATGGGGATTAATTCGGCGCAGCGTGGCGCCGGAAATACAAAAATCACTATGCGGACCAATGTGACTTCCAATACNGTAAATATAATTTTTAACTATCTGNTGATAAACGGGCATTTTGGGTTTCCGGCTCTGGGTATACAGGGAGCGGCTNTGGCGACGGTTCTTGGAACGGTGGTTGCCAGCGTGATGAGTATCATTTCGGTGTTAAATCCGGATGGATTTATCAGCATTCCTTATATATGGAAAAACAGGGTATGGCCGGCGGTAAAAACTCTGTANCGCTTGATTCATGTGGGCTNTAGTGTGTTTTTCGAGCAAATCCTGATGCGGATTGGATTTATGATGACAGCGATTATGGCTGCAAAACAGGGAACGGAAGCCATGGCCGCCCATCAGGTGGGTATGAATATCATGGGACTTTCNTTNTCATTTGGCGATGGATTGCAGGCGGCAGCAGTAGCGCTGATTGGAAGGAGTCTTGGCGCTAATGATGAAAAAATGGCTAAGGAGTTTGGCGGAATTTGCAGAATGTTCGGAGGCATAATTTCGGTATGCCTTGCCGTGATTTATTTTATAGGAGCCAGACCGTTTATGTCTCTATACTTTGAGGAGGAACATATTGTTGAAATCGGAGTCGGGATAATGNGGGTAATCATATTTGTGGTTGCATTCCAAATCAGTCAGGTAGTATATATGGGTTGTTTAAGGGGCGCAGGGGATACNCTTTATACNGCAATTGCCTCTACCATAAGCGTTACTTTTATTCGTACTGCCGGTTCCTACCTGGGAGGATATGTGTTTGGTCTGGGCATAGTGGGTATATGGCTTGGAGTTTTAGCAGATCAGGTTTCACGGTTTTTGTTTGCTTCCGTGCGATTTAAGCAGGGAAAGTGGACGCAGATTAAAATATAAATTTTAGATAGAAAAGAGGTTGTATATGGTTAGGGAAATTCGAGATACGGACTTTGAAGGACTTATGGAACTGTATATGCAGCTCCATGATAATCCGATGCCGGAGAGAACTCCGGAGATTGAAAACATATGGAATCGCATTTTAGCGGATAAGGACCATCATATAATTGTATCAGAGATAGACGGAAAGATAGTTTCGTCCTGCGTATGCGTGATTATTCCGAATCTTACGCATGGGCAGCAGCCATATGCATTTGTGGAAAATGTTATTACGGACGAAAAATACCGTAAACAGGGATTGGCGACGGAATGCCTGAATTATGCCAAGAAACTTGCGGAGAGTGAAAAATGTTATAAAATAATGCTGCTCACCGGCTCTAAGAAGGAGAGTACGCTTAACTTTTACAGAAGAGCCGGTTATAACAGTGAAGATAAGACGGCGTTTATACAGTGGATATAATGATTAAAATAGGTGCTTGGGAAATGAAAAATAGAGAAGAAAAGAGGAACCGGTAGCCTGTGGATACCCAGATCATAAAAGTGGATAAACAAAATATAGACCAGGATGTGATACAACAGGCGGGAGATATCATTAAAGCTGGAGGCTTGGTTGCATTTCCGACAGAAACAGTTTACGGATTGGGTGGTGATGCCCTGAATCCTGCTTCTTCTAAAAAGATATATGCGGCGAAAGGAAGACCGTCGGACAATCCTCTTATCGTACATATATGCCGTATGGAGGATTTGGCGCCTATCGTAAGGGAAATACCGGAGTCTGCCGCTAAACTTGCGGAGGCTTTCTGGCCCGGACCGCTCACCCTTATATTCAATAAGTCGGATATAGTGCCATATGAAACTACAGGAGGTTTGGATACGGTAGCCGTCAGAATGCCGGTACACCCTGTAGCAAAAGCATTTATTGAGGCNGCGGGCGGCTATGTGGCAGCGCCGAGCGCTAACCGTTCGGGAAGACCTAGTCCTACTTCGGCAAAATATGTAGCNGAGGACATGACCGGACGGATAGAGATGATTTTGGATAGTTCAGATGTGGAGATAGGACTTGAATCTACGATAGTGGATACAACTGTAGAAGAGCCTATGATACTCAGACCCGGATACGTTACAAAGGAAATGCTGGAAGAAGTGCTGCAGTCGGTTGGCGAGGATAAGACAATGATGACCGCTGACAGCAAAGAGGCGCCGAAGGCTCCGGGAATGAAATATCGCCATTATGCGCCGAAAGGCGATCTGACTATTGTTGACGGAGAAGAGAGGCGTGTGGTGGAGTATATAAACGAACAAATTTGTCGGCTGAAAAAAGAGGGTCATAAAACGGGAGTAATCGGTACTGACGGCACAATTGACAAATACTGTGGAGATGTCTGTATAAGCGCGGGAGACCGCAAAGACGAGGCGGCTGTTGCCAGAGAACTGTATAGAATCTTACGGAAATTTGACGATGAAGGCGTAACGGTGATTTTCTCGGAATCTTTTGATATGGCAGGCATAGGGCAGGCAATTATGAACAGGCTTCTTAAAGCGGCAGGACATAAAATACTGCATTTGTAAGGTGTCTGATAAAATGCATGGAAAGAGCGATAAAGCACAGGAGTCATATATTATGAGAAGAAAAAGAATTTTTACAATATGTATGACAATAGTTTTGATTGCAATGGTGATTCTACAAGGTTGTGGAAAGGCTGCAGATGAGCAATCGTTGCAAAATCAAACTGAGGATACAGGAAGTACTACTGATAATACAAATGACAATGCAAATAATGACAGTGGTGTCATTAAAACGGACGCGGAAGGCAGTAATGAAAGCGATAGTGATAATAAAGCAGGTGATGTACCTATCTCTGATAAGTCTGCCGATAAAAATAAAGATGATAATGACAAAAGTGACACCAATGTCACTAATTCCACAGATGATACTAATTCTACTAAAGATTCTGAGAATGTCATTACATCGAANGAATCTGCTGAGCCGAATCCTTATGAGACAGCAGGAACAGCAGGAACCGCATATCCGTCTACCGCGGGCGCGNTGCATGTTGAAGGNACGCAGCTTACGGACAGTCACGGTAATGCCATACAGCTAAAGGGCATAAGCACACATGGATTGGCATGGTTTCCGGAGTATGTAAATGAAGACTGCTTCAGGCAGTTTAGGCAGGAGTGGAATGTAAACGTAATCCGGCTGGCAATGTATACCGCCGAATACGGAGGATATTGCAGCGGCGGCGACAAGGAATCGCTTAAGAAGCTGGTTAAGTCCGGAGTTGAATATGCAACGGCNCTGGATATGTACGTTATCATAGACTGGCATATTCTGTCTGATAATAATCCCAANATGTATGTAAATGAAGCAAAAGAGTTTTTTAAGGATATGGCAAAGACATATGCCGGAAATAATAATGTTCTGTATGAAATATGCAATGAGCCAAACGGCGGAACANGCTGGAACGATATAANATCATATGCNCAGCAGGTGATTCCGGTTATCCGTTCNTATGACNAGGATGCAGTNATTATCGTAGGAACNCCGACCTGGTCACAAGAGGTAGATAAGGCGGCGGACAATCCNATTACGGATTATGATAATATTATGTATGCGCTNCATTTTTATGCCGCTACACATACCGATTCTTTGAGAAACACCATGACNGCTGCGATTGANGCCGGACTTCCGGTTTTTGTGTCGGAATACGGAATCTGTGACGCCAGTGGAAACGGAGCCATAGATGAGAATCAGGCAAATCAGTGGATAAACACAATGGATGCCTATGGCGTCAGCTATGTTGCATGGAATCTGTCCAATAAGGACGAAACCTCCGCCATAATTAACAGCAGCTGCAGTAAGGTATCCGGTTTTACAGAGAACGATTTAAGCGCGTCGGGCAAGTGGCTTCATGATATGCTTACAGNNGGAAAGAAGTCAAACGGNGGANTNAGTAAGGATAATGAGTCTGCTAACGCNGCAACGCAGGAAGGAAGCAATAAGGAAACAGAGGNAGCTNTAAGCGACGGANAAATAACNTANNCNGCNANNATAAAGAATAGCTGGGAATCAAACGGGAAGTTTTTCTATCAATATGATGTGACTTTGCAGAATACATCAGATGCGGATTGCNGCGAATGGGNAATAGACATTTTATTNANNGANNNGTTNAGCTTATCGGATGGATGGAACGGCGACTATACTNTTTCTGATAAAACGCTTCATATCACTTCCAAGGATTACAATGGNAGCATAGCGGCGGGAGATTCNGTGAATGACATAGGATTCATAATAAGCGGAAGTAAAAGTTTGAAGATTGANAAGTGAAAATAATAGAAAGAATGCCGTGATTATGGTATAGTAAAAACAGTTGATAAAAAGCGATGGCAAAAATCTNTTTCAATAACCAGAACTTAGTCTNAATAAACAAAATACTGCTGATAAGAAAGCGAGGAAGATACTATGTATATTACAATTACGGGAGAACTTGGAAGCGGAAAAAGTACGGTTGCACAATTATTGTGTGATAAATATGGATTTACGAAATATTCAACCGGAACCATTCAAAGAGAAATTGCGAAGGAAAAAGGTATAACGACGCTGGAATTGAATCAGCAGATGTCAAATGACGTTAATAATAAATTTGACGCGATGATAGATAATAAAACGATTGAAATATCACGTAATAATATAGGGAAAGACATAGTATATGATTCCCGTATGGCATGGCATTTTGTGGAGGAATCATTTAAGGTCTATGTCACGGTGGATATACATGTTGCGGCCAACCGTGTGATAATGGCGGACAGAGGGCAGGAGGAGCATTATGATTCCTTAGAAGAGGCTGCAAAATCCTTGATAAAGAGAAAGCAGCTTGAGGATTCAAGGTTTGCGCAAATATATTCTGTCAATACCACGGATTTTGATAATTATGATCTGATATTGGATTCTACAGCGATATCGCCTGATGAATTGGCAAAATTCATAATGGAAAAGGCAAAAGAAGATAATCATGAGCACGAAGTATTTTTATCACCTCAAAGGCTCTATCCTACAAAGAGTATTAAAGATATCCATTCGGAGAGCGCGGACGAATCACAGAATAGTGAAACTGATAAACCGATAGATGTAGTTGGATATAATGGCTTTTATTATATAATTAACGGTCATGACAAAGTATGCTCTAAAATTAAGAGTGGGGAAAAANTAATCAGCGCAAATGTGTACAATGCAGATGAAAAGGGCTGGGTAGAAAAGTACGGAAAAAATGTTGANGAACTCGTNANANTNCCGNAANCNTNTTATNGCGAATGGGAAGAANACACCGGAGTNAAATTTNTGGCATATCCNTNTTANTACATTATGTACANNAGAACTGAGTCTAAATANNCAAAATAAGNTGCGATNTCNCTTGCGGTNAGCACCGTTTNTGNTTANTTNGACTCAGTTCGTATCCAATATTAACAAATTATATAAAACAGGAGAAAACATGATATANCTGTCACATTTTCANTTTCCTAATATAGAGATGGAATACAGTTTCAGAATGGCTCAGAAAAGGACATGCTATGATACATATTATCCTTTTTTCATATTGTCAAAGCATAGTCTGACAATGTTGGATTTTGAACCTGTGACAATATTGTATGGCGGTAATGGCTCAGGAAAAACGACTGCNCTGAATGTNATCGCAGAAAAACTCGGACTTGAGCGGGATACTTTATATAATCGTTCTAATTTCTTTGAAGATTACGTGGGAATGTGCAGTTACAGAACTGAGGAAGAGGAGCGTTCGCTGANAGCNNAATCNAAGAAGAAAATGCCCGCAGGCAGCAGAATCATTACCAGTGATGACGTCTTTGATTTTATGCTTAACTTAAGAAGCATCAACGATGGGATTAACTTAAAAAGGGANGAGCTGTTTGAGGATTATCTTGATGCAAAATACTCGCATTTCCAGATGAGCTCTCTTGAAGATTACGAGCAGTTAAAGAAAGTGACCATGGCACGCAGCAATACGCAGTCAAAATTNGTTCGTAAAAATCTGATGGATAATGTTAGGGAACATTCCAACGGAGAGAGCGCCTTTTTATATTTTTCCGATAAGATAAAAGAAAACGGGCTGTATTTATTGGACGAGCCGGAGAATAGCCTGTCGCCGGAAAAACAACAGGAACTGCTTAAATTTCTGGAGGATTCNGCACGTTTCTTTGGATGCCAGTTCATTATTGCAACGCATTCACCCTTCTTGCTTTCCATGCGCGGCGCTAAAATATATGATATGGATGAAGAAGTAGTAGATGTGAAGCGTTGGACTGAACTTTCAAATGTCAGGGCGTATTATGATTTTTTTAAGAAGTATGAGAGGGAATTTGTGTAAAATTTCTAAAAAATGTATCAATATATCTGAAAATATGATATCATTAAATTATTACAAAAGTCTCGTATAGAGAACATTTTTGATGTGTGGACAGGAGGTCTTTCGATGCGTAAAAAAAAGCAAAATGACTTTTATGAAGAGGACAGGGAACTTTTGATTGCCTNTATGGAGAAGGCGATTTCGGGAGATTTTTCACAGATTGATATATCGGAATTTCATGATGCGGAGCTTGGACATAAGTACAACGCCGTATTGGAAGCGTTTTTTAAAGCTAATAATAATTTCGTAATGAGATTAAATGATTCCATGAAAAGAATCGGAGACAGTTCATGCGTTAAGGAAATGATCGAACAGGTAAATTCACAGACTGCCTCTATCAGCGATATGCGTGGTTCGAGCCAGGAGCTTGGAGAGTCCATACAGAATATTCAGAGCGCAGTGCAGAATATTCAGGGAAATGCACANAATGTAATAGAAACATCACAGAACAGCTTAAAAGATATGAAAGCAAGCGTGCAGATTGTAGATGAATCCGCCAGGCAGATTCTTGCTATTAATGAGCAGGTTGCTGATTTTAAGGAAAAAGCAATCAGTATCAATAATATAATCGATATGGTAAAGAAAATAGCAAGTAAAAGCGGTATGCTTGCCCTGAATGCTTCCATAGAGGCGGCGCGCGCAGGCGAAGCGGGAAGAAGTTTCTCTGTCGTAGCGAATCAGATAAGAGATTTGTCAGCTAATACTACCGCATCTGCAGAGAGCGTAGTGCAGTATGTAGGCGAGCTGATGGGAGGAATTACAGCTCTCTCTGAATCCATTGAAATGACTACACAGAAGCTCAAAGAGGGAAATGAAAGCGTTCACCAGTCTATTGANAATATTAATGGTATAGTGGGNCAATTGNATGAAATGAGAGGCGAAATAGACCAGATTTACGGTGAAATCAATACACAGTCTTCTCTGACGCAGAATTTTGTATCGTCCATCGACANGATTGCAGACAGTTATGATACACTGTCAAACGAATGTGTGGGTACAGGCAGGCATTTGTATCATATTTCACGTGACGTTGACAGAGTCAGAAGCGATATGGCAAGACAGAATTCCAAGATTACCGCCCTTGATTGGATTACAGTATATGAAGTTGACCATCTGATATTCACATGGCGTATTTATAACAATTTGGCCGATTTTGAGCAATTAAAGATTACACAGCTCAACAATCCTTCCGGATGCAAATTCGGAAAGTGGGCANCGGGACAGACAGATACACGCATTACGGGTTCTTCCGAGTTCAAAGAGGCAGTNAGGCTGCATGAAGAACTTCACAAATATGCCTGTGCTTCCTGGACGGCAAAAGATAATGGCGACAGAACGGAGGCTCTCGTACAGTTTAACAATGCTTACGAGGTATNTGGAAAATTCCAAAAAGCNCTGAATGGTGTACGTAAGGTAATAAAATCTACCGGAGAAAGCGAAGAAACGAATATAAAGATATTTAGTATGTAGGCTATGAAAGGTATGACTGTTAATTATGATTCAGGTAACAAAAGATAATTTCAATCTGGAGCAGATATGTCAGTCGGGACAGTGCTTTAGAATGTTTCNTGAAAGCGATAATTTATACAGTGTTATTGCAGGAGAAAAATATCTGGAAATAGAGCAGCGGAATGAGGAGTGTGTTTTCTACTGTGATGAATCGGAGTTTGAGGATTTCTGGAAGCCGTATTTTGATTTAGACGGTGATTATGCATCATATATAGGAGAGATTGATTCGAAAGATACATATCTGAGTGAAGCGGCGTCTTTTGGTTCCGGCATAAGGATTCTGCGTCAGGATTTATGGGAGATGATAGTAACATTTTTAATTTCCCAGCAGAATAATATTGCGCGTATACATAGATGTATTCAGAACATCTGCGAGCGATATGGCGAGAAGAAAGAGAGCATACAGGGAAAGGTATACTATGCATTTCCGACTCCGGAGTCTTTAGCGGGGCTGGCTGAGGATGCATTGATGGAATGCAATCTCGGATATCGCAGTAAATATGTGGTACGTACCGCAGGAAGCGTTGTAAACGGAGATGTCAATTTGGATGCGCTGCGGAAAATGCCTTATAAAGAAGCCAGGGAAGAATTGCTGAAATTATATGGTGTAGGAGCTAAGGTGGCAGACTGCATCTGTCTTTTTGCACTGCATCATCTGCAGGCATTTCCCATAGACACACATATCAATCAGGCACTTGAAGGTCACTATCAGACAGGATTTCCATGCGAGCGCTATGAAGGATATCAGGGAGTATTGCAACAGTACATATTCTATTATGAGTTGTTTGGTGGGAAGGAAAAGAAATAAAGGTATTATGTGTTCGAGAGGAGAGCCGGACCACTAATGGAAATAATCACACTTGAAAATATATCCAAGAAATATGATGGAAAAATAGTCTTAAAAAATATCAGCCAGACTTTCTGTCAAGGTCAATCTGTCGCATTTGTCGGGCATAACGGCTGTGGAAAAAGTACGCTGTTAAAAATCATTTCTAAACTTGCAGCGCCCACATCCGGAAAGGTCATCTATGGCAAACCGCTTCTTTTTCACTATATTCCTGAGAAATTTCCGCCTGTCCCGCTTACAGCCAGGGAATTCCTGATGCGAATGGGGACGATAAGCGGGATAAAAAAAGAAAAAGTAAAGCATGATGTTGAAGCCTTTGCAAAGGATTTTTTCATGGAAGAATTATTGGACACCCGGATGAATTCTCTTTCAAAAGGAACTTTACAAAAAGTAGGAGTAATACAGGCACTTATAAAAAGACCTGATATTCTTCTGCTGGATGAACCCCTGTCCGGTCAGGACGCAGAATCTCAGAAGGTATTTATTGAAAAAATCAATCAGATGCAAAAAGATAACGTTACGATTTTCATGTCCTGCCATGAGAAAAAACTGATAGATGCAATTGCCACAGATGTTTATGCGATAAAAAACGGAATACTTGAAAAATATGAACCACAGATTATAAGAACTTATACTGTTATTCTGGATAATGTCAATGAGCTTAGTCCGATAGACGGCATGGTGAGATATGGGCGTTATTACCGGTGGAAGGTTGAGGAAGATATATGTGATAAACGGCTTCCTGAATTGCTTGCGCAAGGCTGGAGGTTGAGAGGGCTGGAAATAGGCGAAAGGTCTGAAATATGAGCAGGATTGTTGAACTGGTAAAATATCAATTACGGATATACTTCAAGGGCAGCAGGTTCATTATGCCTTTCATTGTGGTTTTCATTTTTATGTATATGATGTATACAGGCATAGGAAAGGTAGAGATAGTGGATTTCCTGTGCATAACATGCTACCTGGTATTTTTAGTTATGGTGTGGACGGGATTTAGTGTTGTATCTGCTGAAAATGAAGTAATGGAACAGATACAGGCCCTCAGAGTTAATAGTAATTTGGTTTATTATATGGGAAAAGAATTGTTTCTGATTGTAATAGGACTTCTGATAGATTGCATATGTCTGGTGTTTCCGGTTATAAAATATGTCTTAAGCGTTATGAGTCAGACAGTGATATTTGACAGAGAGCTTATGGGTAGCGATATCTTTAATGCTTTTATTTTATTGACAGGCTGTTCCATCGCCGGAGGAGCGCTGGGAAGCTTTCTGCATCCTAATGTTATGAGAGACAGAAAAGCGGCAACGCTTATTACGCTTCTGGCGGCAGTGCTGACTATCATACGGACTTCTATTGTGTCTGAAATACCGTTTTTAAAGTTTGTATTGTGGATTCTTCCGCCNGTAGAAAAGATTTTTATTACATATGGTAAAGAGGATTATTTCAGGCTGGGGCAGACGTGTGGTATATTTATGTTGCTGCTGGTGTATGGAGTTNTNTATNGTTTGNTGAAGAGTGTGATTTGCNNNAGGCGGAAGTATAGCTNATTGNTATAATCAGGTTTTGTGTNAAAANGNGTATTTTATAAGCTGAGATGGCAGATTGCGCAAAATGTTCGCTCGCGCCTGACTTCGGAATATGGATTTTCTAAATATTCCGTTAAAGTGGTGGATGCGGACGCAACCGCCCGCAATTCGCCGTCCGGGCTCAGTGCGGGCTTTTCGGGACATCCATGTCCCGAAATTGCTGGGTATTGAATCGGAATATTAAGAAAATCTCATATTCCTTCGCAAGGCACGAGCGAACATTTTGCGCAATCTGCCAGCGGCATTTTATAGAGTCCCTTTTTTATACTGAATCTATATAGGGCTTTGCGAAAGCGCCGTCTTGAATAACGTAACTCCGCAAAGTTCTAATACAATTAAGGATGAGTAATTATGAACCTAACTATTTTCATAACGTAGTTGTACACTATATGTAAATTGTGACAGGGTGCTATGGAGCCGTCGGTACTTAGGCTGCGTGTTTTGCAGCCTTATGTACCGCTACGAGCGACAATGCAGCGCAAGCGTGCCCTGCCATGATTTACATATAGTGTACAACGGCCGTCTTAAACACCGTAGCTACACAAACACCCAATACTATAAGAAAAGAGAGGAACCCCGTAATAGTATTTTACGGCTTAAGGTCAATATATGGATAAATTCGACATTTTAAAAAAGTACTTCGGCTACCCCGACTTCCGAGAAGGACAGGAAACATTAATTGACAGCATTCTTAGCGGAAAGGATGTGCTTGGCATAATGCCGACCGGAGCGGGAAAATCTATCTGCTATCAGGTGCCGGCGCTTCTTCTTCCGGGAATCACGCTGGTCGTTTCACCGCTGATATCCCTGATGAAGGATCAGGTGCATGCATTGAATCAGGCCGGGATTCATGCCGCTTATATTAACAGCTCGCTTAGTGAATCCCAGATTTCCAAAGCTTTGCAGTTGGCAGCAGCAGGTCAGTATAAGATTATCTATGTGGCGCCGGAACGTCTGGAAACTTATGAATTTCTGACATTTGTAGAACGTGTGGAGATTTCCATGCTCACCGTAGATGAAGCACACTGTATTTCACAGTGGGGGCAGGATTTCCGCCCCAGTTACTTGAAAATCGTTCAGTTCATAAATCGTTTGCGCAAACGTCCTATTATCAGTGCCTTTACTGCGACTGCGACCGAGAATGTTAAGGAAGACATTGTCTGTGTTCTTGGACTTGAAAATCCTTACATACTTGTTACCGGATTTGACCGGAAGAACTTGTATTTTGCGGTAGAAAGCCCGAAGAAAAAAGACAGTTATGTCATTAATTATATAAGGGAGCATGATACACAGAGCGGCATTATTTATTGCGCTACAAGAAAAAATGTGGAAAAGCTTTATGAGAAGCTGAAAGATGAAGGTGTGGCGGTAACTAAGTATCATGCGGGGCTTGAAAGCGAGGAGCGTAAGAAAAATCAGGAAGACTTTATTTATGATAACTGTCCGGTCATGATTGCGACGAATGCTTTCGGCATGGGAATCGATAAATCCAATGTCCGGTACGTCATTCATTATAACATGCCTCAGAGCTTGGAAAATTATTATCAGGAAGCTGGACGGGCAGGACGTGACGGGGAACGCGCGGAATGTATTCTGTTGTATTCGGCACAGGATGTCGCTATCAATAGGTTTCTGTTGGATAATAAGGAGCAAAATTCCGAATATACAAAAGAAGAGATTGACGCTGTGCGGGAGCGGGATGAAGAACGGCTGCAGGCTATGATTTTTTATTGTATGACTACGAATTGCCTGAGAGAGTATATTTTGAAATACTTCGGTGAAAAGGGAAACTCCTATTGCGGAAACTGCCTTAACTGTAACAGGGAATACGAGGAGTCAGACGTCACGCATGCGGCGAAAAGTATTATTTCCTGTATATTGGAAGCCAGACAGAGATACGGTATCAATGTTATCGCAGGAATACTTGCCGGAGATGAGCGCGCTAAACTGCGGGAATATGGAGTGTTTTCCTATAAGTCCTATGGTAACTTAAGAGAAATGAATGAGGTCGAAATAAAGAGGATTATAAATTATATGCTTACGGAAGGACTGCTTTTTCAGACAAATGATAAATATATGCTGTTAAAAATTTCTCCTGAGGCAGATGAAGTTCTACATGGTAACAGAAGTGTCATAATGAAAAAAGCAAAAACAGAACCGGAAAAAGAGAAAGAATCAGCAGTAAAATCAAAGAGCAGTTCTAAAACAAGAAGATCAGATACATTAAATTCAAGAGGTCTTGAGCTATTCGAGCAGCTTCGGGAACTCCGCACGGCAATTGCAAGAGAAGAAGGCATGCCGCCGTATATTATTTTTGCAGATAAATCATTAGTTGACATGTGTGTCAAAGTACCTCTGAATAAAAGCGATATGCTGAAAGTATCGGGAGTAGGAGAGAATAAGTATGCAAGGTATGGAGAACGTTTCCTTGATGTAATTCGTGAGTATACCGGAGGAGTACGTGAAAAGTTCTATTTTGGGAATCCATAGCATTAAGTGTTCGTTAAAGGAAAAAGCCGGAAATTTAATATATATTAATGATAAACCGTCACATCTGATGATATATCAGGATGTGGCGGTATTTATTTAAAAAACCTATTGACAAATATATCGCCTAGCGATATATTATAAGTACAATATATCACCACACGATATATCGAAAGAAGAACTATAGGGTGGCTAGTGAAAACAGTTTCACAATTGGATAATCAATAGTTAAATGAAGGGGGGATACTATGGTGGAAAAAGACAATCCACTGACAGAGGCATTCTATTATATTCTGCTGGCGTTAAGAAAACCGAATCACGGATACGGAATCATTCAGGAAGTTGAACGCTGGACAAACGGCAGAGTAGTATTAGGTGCCGGAACTTTATATGGAGCGCTGCAGACTATGCAGAAAAGAAACTGGATTGAAATCTACAGTATTGATACGGAATCCAGAAAGAAGAAGGAGTATATTATTACGGAAGCAGGCAAAGAAGCTTTTAATGCGGAAAAACAACGACTGGAAGAGCTTCTTAAGAACGCTGAATTAATGGAGGAGGCAGAAAATGATTAAATTTAGATTTTATTTTGATAAGGATGAAGAAACGGCATGGTTAAATCAAATGTCATCAGACGGCTGGGCTATGACAGGATTTTTTGCAGGATTTTTTAATTTTGAAAAGTGCGATAAAGGAAAATGGAATTATCAGGTAGACTTTGGAGACAGAGCGTTTGCAGTCAGTGATGAGTATAGGGAGCTCATGGAGGATACGGGGGCGGAAATCGTACAGACATGGGGATATTGGATAATCCTGCGAAGATTAGCGTCGTTAGGTAAATTTGAATTATACACGGATATTGATTC
>JAAUZS010000094.1 GCA_014804495.1 Lachnospiraceae bacterium | reverse complement strand
TGGATAAATAATATCGCATTCGCCGAAACGGTGATTTTTCTTCATACATCTGTATTTCTACGTTGATAATGTTTCCGTCAGTATCCTCTGCAATAATATCCAGCTCTACCGAATGATTTTCAAGGTTACGGATAGCATATTGGGTTTTCACATTCTTAATGATGATTTTATTGTCCTGCAGCAATATCCTGCATAACTCCTGACATGCTTCCCTGTCCTCAAACACTTTTCCAGCGAATAAATCGCTTGTTAAATTAAATTCTCCCGCCTGTTTTCTTTTTTCTTCATAAGATTTTAAAATTGTTTCTTTCTCCATGTTAATACCCCTGCCTTTCTCTTGGTTGTATTTTTGCAGGAGCGCCGTTATGACAGCATCGTAAGAAATGAAGTCAGAAAACAATAGGAACTCAATTTTCAATATCAATAACCAATCTTTTCAGCAATCCTGCCAAACAAATTGAATCTCTGGCAGAACTGCCGGAATCATGTAACTGTATTTGCGTATATGTTAAAAAGATTATGAAAAACGCTACAGTTATCATGCACAAGAATCAAGATTTGTTTTATTTCGTATATAATATCATAGAATGCTGTGTAATGCAAGATATTTTTATAGATGTAATCCTTTATTGATTTTTTTCATTATATCGATAATATATAATTCTTTCCGCATAAAACAAAACCTATTTTTATGAAAAATATGAGCTTTTCTAACGATGTGTCTCATATTCATGTACTGTTTTGGTTTCATAAAACCACCAGTTATCAGTTATCTTTTCAGTTTTATACCAGCACCTTGCATCCCCAAAAGACACGTCCTCCAAATACTCTACTTCACCTTTACCCAAATAATATAACCCTATATCTAGCGGTGTATCTTCTTCACTATAATAGAATCCACACCCGTATTCTTTATTTCGTAATAAAACGTTAATTTGCGAAAAATTAACAATAAATACCACGTCGCCATCAGAGCGCCTACTGATTTTTAAAAGGTTGAACGTTTTAAATAAATTATTAATATTTTCATCATTCAAATCTTTATAATAATACGACTCATATGTACCATTCTGGCATTCCTCCGCTATTTCTAATAACTCCGCTTCATGTTCTATGACTTTAGCGTATATCTTTTCTTTAATTCTTTGCTGTATATGCTCTGCACCAAAATACAGATAGCATATAACACATGCCATTAGAGCTATAACACCAAAACATATTAAAATAACACGCTTTTTTTTTAAATACATTTCTTTTTGTGGTCACATTTTCTTTCTTCCTGTTCATCATACTTTTCAATATATTTATCCGGCAGTATCATCGGATTACCTAAGCAGTACCCTTACTGATGTCATCATGAGCATTTGTGGCAGGGTCTTGTCAGGTCGATAAGGTAAGCCGTGAATGGAAATTAGTTAGCTACGCTCCTTCTCTTCCGGATGCGCTATATAATAAAAAATTAATACTTCATTATATTGACGGAACAATGGATTATTTTTCTTTTGCTGTTCTCTATGTTTTCTCCAATAATCCCATGAATTAAAAACAATACTAAGTATATATTCATCTACTTGTGTACCCAATACCTTCTTTATCATACATTGTTTGCTCTCCTGACTCCAGCACCACTCTCCCTTATCTCCCCAGCAGATTGTATGCCCATACAACGCTGCGATTCCTATCAACATATCTTCTACTTTGGCAAATGGTTCATCCAAAATTTTCTCCATTGTTGCATATATTATTTCTATGGCTTCTTCCGGCTTCTTGCCTTTTGTACCCAGTTTCTCCTGATACTCTTCAAACAGCTCCTGATGATGCTCATACAGATATTTATTCTTTTCTTCTGTCGGTATAGCATCTGTTGACGGTTTACTGATAGTTTCAAGGAATTCAATACCATATGTAAATATCAGCCTTTTGAATTCCCGAAGAATTTCTCTCAGCTCTTCCTCATTCTCATATCCCCATAACTCCCAATATTTTGCTCCATCTTCAGGAACGAAATCGCAGAATTCTTTTGGTGATTGACCATAGGCACTGGTATGAAATATAACCTTTATACTTTTCTTCTCATACCTGTCCCTTGCTATAATGATTTCCTGCTTAATTCCGTCTTTTTCTCTTTCATAAGGCCAGAAAAGTCTTTCTCCTGACACAAATCTGAACCCGATTTTTTCCAGTTCCTGTCCTAATTCTTCATGAATTACTTTTTTTACAATCATTTTATGGCTCTCCTCTTGGCTTATTATTGATTAGGATTAGTGAATCAAAAGGCATATTTTATGAGCTACTGAAATACATATTGCTGTTGAAGCTCCGAAAAATATATACAGGGTGAGGCTTCAAACCATATCCTATACTAAAAATATACAACTACGATATCTGTATGTTCTGCGGCTATCGTGACAGTTGACTTTCTAATGCATCTGTTTCGGCACCAAAATCCTTATCTATTCTGTCATATTCAGTGATACTTCCGTGATTTTTTATTATGTATACAATTCTTTACGTATAAAACTATAAATCTTTTGATGAAAAATATGGGCTTTTCTAACGATGTGTCTCATATTCATATACTGTTTTGGTTTCATAAAACCACCAGTTATCAGTTATCTTTTCCGTTCTGTACCAGTATTTTCCATAAAAAATCAAATCCTCAAACTCTAATTCTTCTTCATCCATTTTGTGAGTCCACACCGCATCAATTGGTTTATCGTCTTTACTATAGTAAAATCCACACCTATAATCATCCCACAAAATATTTGCTATTGAATCACGGACATGAAACCGTACGGAGCCATCTGATCGTTTATTAATCATACTAAGATAAAAGTTTCTAAATGTCTTACTTATTATTTCATCATTTAATTCTATATAATAAATTGACTCATATTGATTATCGCTACCATCATTCTCAATTTTCCTGCTGGTTAATGCTACTTCATACTGACATTTTTCCACTATTTCTAATAACTCATCTTCATGCTCTATGACTTTAGCGTATATCTTTTCTTTAATTCTTTGCTGTATATGCTCTGCACCAAAATACAGATAGCATATAACACCTGCCATTAGAGCTATAACAGCAAAGCACATTAAAATAACACGCTTTTTTTTAAATACATTTCTTTTTATGGTCACATTTTCTTCCCCCTTTTATATCACTCTACAACACAACCATAATATTCAGGGTGCTCTCTCATGTAATTTTGCATTTGAGTATAAACTTCTAGTGTCAGCTTTGCTGATTGTTTTTTTCCCCTATCCCTCCGATTTGATTTATAATGTAGTGTTAACAATTTAAGTTCTTGTATTCTATTGCTAAAATTCACCAATTCCATATCTACCAACCAACCATCACCTGTTCCATCTGGCGATATCGTTGTTGTATCTGTCCATGATACATGTAATTCATAGTCTTTCATTGTTATATCATGATGAAATAATTGTAGAAATTTTAATCCACAAACAGCTCTCCTATCATCTTTATATTTTAGCTCAGGATCCATTTTGTCATTAAATGTATACTTCATATTGTAAATAGTTGTCCCATCCATTTCCTTTGCAACAGTTCCCTGTATTTGATATCCGCCTACATCCTCATTAGCACCATGAATTAACATATATCCAGTCTTATAATTATCATCTTGTATAATCATTGGTATCTGCATATCTACATCTATAGATTCTCCTTCTTTCAAATTCTTTCCAATAGGAACCAGATACCTTCCAGTGCAAACTGTTAAATATTCGTTTTCCTTTATATATTCACTCCAACTATCATCATTGTCAATTATATATGATGTTCCATCTCCATATACATATCTATTGAGCAATTCCTGCCCCTGTTCATCATACTTTTCAATATATTTATCCGGATATTCACTTACTATATATGATGTTACGCCAACAATCCCTACCACTACCAATCCAATAACCGCTAATACTACGGATTTTCCATTATTATCCACCAGTATCATCGGATTCCCCCAGCAGTACCCATACTGGTTCAATGTATCAGGAAAAGCTCCATTCCCCTTAATCACATCCTCCGCAGTAAACCTTCCGTTCTGCGGCTGGTACTCCCTTGCCTGTGCAAAGTATGTTCCGCTGATGTCGTCACGGCGGTATCCTGTGTAGCCGAAGGGCTGTTCTTCTCCCTGTCTGCTGTATGGGTTCGGGATTCCTGCATCTTCCATGTCATTGTACAGGCTGTCACATAAATCATTTCCAAACTCGTCATAACCGTAGGTCAGATAGCCACCTTCTTTTCCTTCTGTGCCTGCGTCGTAGCCACTTACCCTTAAGGGGCTTCCGAGGTCGTCCTGTAAATAGTAATGGAAGATGGGTGTTATTTCGTATGCTCCTGATGCTATCCTGTCTGTTGCTCCGTCAGGTGCATTTATTTCTGCTGTCCCTCTTGTCCTTCTCTCTGACATGGCGGATACGTTTCCGTCCCAGTAGAAGGTCTGGCTTTTCTCAGCATCTGTCATCATGAGCATGTTGTGATAGGGTCTTGTCAGGTCGATAAGGTAGTCTTCCCTTCCACGGTTTGTTTCCCTTCCTGTCCTGTGCCCTAAGCCGTTGTAGGCATACAGGGCAGAATCCCCTCTTCCGTTTACCGCCTGTTCCAGACGGTTTAATGAGCCGTAGACATACCGGTTCTTCAGGGCTCCATTTTCCATAATAAGACTCAGATTTCCCCTTTTATCATAAGTATAGGTTTCCTCATTCATGGCATCAGCTCTGCTGATTAGCTGGTTCATGGCATTGTAGAAATACACTGTCTCCTTGTTTCCTTCTCTTAAGAGACTCCTGTTGCCAAAAGCATCGTATTCGTAGGTTCTTAAGTTTTCCCCGTTCCTCGCTACTGTAGCCAGTCTTCCCAGCGCGTCATAGCCATAGGCATAGGAACCGCTTTCTTCCGACAGCCCTCTTCTCTGCTTTTCTATAGTGGTCTTGTTTCCAGTCAAGTCATAACTATATGCATATCTGTCAAGGATTCCCTCACTGTCTCTGTGTACCAGTTCCGAAAGAAATCCTTCCTCATTGTAGGCATATGAAGTCTCCATTCCATTCGGGAATGTTTTCCGCGCAAGCCTTCCTGTTTCATCATAGGCATAATTAATGACACCGCTTCCGTCATTCAGCCCGGACAGTCTTAAAAGGCTGTCGTATTCATAGCTTACCTTTCTTCCGTCCGGATAAGTTATGCCAGTTCTTTCCCCGCTCTTTCCGTATGTATAGGAAACCTCTTTTCCATCCGGATACTGTACCTTCAGTGCCCTTCCCATCGCATCGTTTTCTATTTTAGTGATGCCAAGCCAGTCTTCCATTTCCACAAGCTGCCTTAACGGATTGTATGAGAGCTTTACTTCCCTTCCGTCCGCATAGGCGATTCGGTTTACGTCTCCCTGTGCCGTGTAGCCGTACTTTGTCAGGTATCCTTCCTTATCCAGCTTTTCTATGAGCTGTTCTTTCGCATCATAAGAGTAATGCTCTGTATTTCCCAGGGCATCAGTTATGCTTTCCACCTGTCCCAGAGCATTTCTCCGGTAGCATGTCACATGACAGCTGCTGTTGTCACGGTTTTGCTTTTCCGCATGGAGGAGTTCTTCGTCTGTCACGTTTATTTCTTCTCCGTACTGTCTGATCTCTATGAGACGGTCACATAGATCATATGTGTATTCCGTTTCATTCCCCAGGGCATCCGTTACTTTTATGAGCTTCCCTGTCAGGGAATACTCATATCTTGTAACATTTCCATACGCATCAGTCATGGCAGTTACATTTCCAACCGCATCATAGGCGTATTCCTTTTTCTCCCCCCTGCTTCCGCTGATGCAGGTAATTCGGTCAAGACAGTCATAGCCGTATGACACCACAAATCCGGTTCTGTCCGTATGGGTTTTTATGTTTCCGTTTGCATCATATGTATAGCTTTCTTTTGTCCCGTCACTGTGCAACACCTCTGAAAGCCTTCCACCGGGCAGGTAGGCATAGCGGGTCGTGCGCCCTGCTTCGTCCATGACGCTCTCTGTCTTTCCCAGAGGGGTATAGGTATAGACACGGCTGTTTCCCATACTGTTCTTCTCTTTTATAAGCTGCCCTGCCTCATCATACTCCATGAATACCCTGTTCCCCAGGGCGTCTTCTGCTTCTATGACATGTCCTTCTTCGTCATAGGTATAGGTCATTTCCGCCCCTTCAGGGCCTTTTGCATGGGTCAGGCGGCCAGCAGCATCATATGAAAACCGGGTGGTATTCCCGTTCCTGTCTTCCACTGACAGGCGGTTTCCATTCCCGTCATAGGTATATCTTACCATATTTCCCATGGCGTCTTCAACCTGTGCCAGACGGTTGTTTGTGTCATAATGGTAATGGGTTTCCGCACCGTCCGGCATGGCAACGCAGGCAAGGTTCCACATGGCGTCATAAGAAAGCCTTGTGGTTCTCCCCATCTGGTCGGTCACTTCTTCCGGCTTGTTCAGTACATTATATCTTCTCCTGACAGTGCTGCCGTCAAAATCCGTGATTCCAGTAACCTTATTGCTTTCATTGTATTCATAGGTGCGGACGTTCCCTTCCGCATTTGTCAGTGTCCGGATGTTATCCGCTTCGTCATAGGTCAGGCTCATCTGATGGCCGTTGGGGTCTGTTATCAGTACGACACGGTTTAATTCATCATATGCATAACCGGTAGTCGCACCTCCGGCATCAGTTATTCCCGTAATGTTGCCCCTTTCGTCGTACTTCATGCGTATGACGCTTCCGTCCGGCTGTGTGACAGTCTCCGGAAGTCCTGCACTGTTATATGAAAAGACAGTCTTGCGTGAAAGGGCATCCACTGTCTCTGACAGGTTCCCTTTCCCGTCGAAACTGTTCTTCTGTTTTTCCCTGCCGTTAATCTTAAAATTGATGGGCTTATTCAAGGCATCATAAGTAATGGAGGCCTTCTCCCCCAGCGCATTGATTACCTGCGTCAGGTTCCCCCTGTTGTCATATGCCATGCGGGTGGTGTTCCCGTTCCTGTCCACATACAGGACTCTCTGGTTCTTTCCGTTGTATGCAAAATGTTCCTTCGTTCCGTCTTCATATATGATATCCGTATTGCGGTACTTACTGTCATGGACATAGGTTATCCTGCTTCCGTTGCGTTCTGTCAGGATGACATGCCTCTTACTGTCATCATAGGCATACTCCATGTGTCCTCCGTCTGGGAATTCCTGACGGGTGATACGGCGTTTGTCATCATAGGTGTTTTTGACCGCTGTGTATCCGCGGGGATTCACCGTCTCTTCCAGCCTTCCGTTTTTGGCGTAGCTGTAGGCATAGACGCTTCCAGCCGGGTTCTTTACTCTGGCAAGCCTTCCTTTTTCGTATGTGAGTTCCACTTTTCTTCCTGTGTGGTCTGTGACGCTGACTAACTTTCCTTCTTCATCGTAGCCGTATTCAAGATATGTTTTATTGTCTGTTTCCGCTTTCTTAAGTCTTCCTGCTTCGTCATGGGAGAATGTAATTCCCCTTCCGTTCCTGTTTTCCTGATGGGTCATCTGTCCTGATGCGTTATAGAGCCTCTTTCCACCCGTAAGCTCCGTCAGGGCATAGTTCTCCCCTTCTTTTGTCAGGGTTTCAGTTGCGGAATGGAGGCTTATGTATGTGCCGTTTTCCACCATGCGGAATGTCTTCTTCTGTCCGTCTTCCATGGTTATGGTTATTTTACCTTTTTCCGCATTCTCCTCCAGATGGGAGTCGTAGTTATGCATGAAGCATCTGCCGAGACTTCCCTTTCCGCGGGCTTTTGAGTTGTAGTAGCGGTGGAAAGAGAGCGGTATCTCACCGTTTACCTTCATGTCCTCATGGTCGTATACGAAGTTTCCGGTGGAGAGGTTGACGGGGTCGCTGCTGTACATTACTGCCGTTACCGATACTCCCAGCATGTCAGCCTCTATCTCTGCAAGGGTCTCCGCCAGGTCCTGTGTGGTTTCATCCCAGCCTGCCTTTAATTCACCCAGCCTGCTGCTGAACTCCTCATAGCTTAAGTCCACATCCCCTGTTTCCAGAAGGCTCTTTAAATCGCTTACCCTTCCCTTTACGGAATTAAGCACTTCCTCTATGCCATCCACGCTCTGGGAAAGGCTGGTATCATATGTGGGAATGTCGCTTATAAGTTTGCTTAAGATTTTATCCATGCTGTCTATGGTCTCCTGGTAGCACGCTTTTTTCAGAGTACCCGAGAGCCTGTAAATATCAGTGCCCAGAGCACTGACTTTGTATTCTGCGTCAATCGTATTATAAACGCCGGAGATTTTAGAGATGGAGGTCTCCATCTTTTCGCTTATGCTTATCGCCTCATTTAAGATGGCTTTCCCCTGTGTCAGCAGCTCGTTTATGCTGTTTATGTCAAAAGCGCGGTCTCTGTCTAAGGTTGCGTCACTGCAGTTTCCCATTTTTATTATCCTTTCCCTTTCTTAGCATACAAACTTCTAATTTCACCCTTTACATTCCGGAATCTGTACCGTGATATATTCCCCGTTATGGAACAGCAGTCCCCTGCCCATTTGCGGATACTCACGCTGTGATCTGACAGGGAAGATATTTAAAGTTCCCTGCGGGCTCAGTACCAGACCATGGGATGCCGTTTTTACCCACTTCGACAGCACATCAAAGCCCTTGAGTTTCGCTGAATGCACGGTAATGATGATGCCCACGCCGCATTCAGCCGCGTCGGTCATAGTTCCGTGCAGTTCTTCCGCAAAGGCGCTTCCGAAAGTTATAAACTTATCCATATCGTCAATTACGATATAAACAGGCTCCTCAGTCCGGTAATAGGCCGCCGCTGTTATAGCGCCGTTTTTATCCAATTCCTGCTTGCAGCGGAGCTTTCTGTCTGCGATAAGCTGCTTCATACTGTCCACGAAGTCCTCAAATTCTTCCTCATCCTGAACATAGGTGACGCCTTCCATGTCCTGATAGGAATGCAGTTCCATAGATGCGGAATCAAACACATAGGCGCTTCCGCAGGCTGAAATCTGATTCAGTAGAACCTTAACCATGTTGGTCTTGCCTCTTCCGGTCTCTCCGATAATTACAAACGGAGACTGCATACATGTAAAGCCTGCCTTGGTAACGGATTCAACTTCAAGACCCACAGCGAGGTCAAAAGGCTCTCTTCCGTCTGCATAATCAGGCAGCATCTCATACCGGAACTGTTCCGGAAGCACCGGTATCCTCGGCGCCCGTCTGTCAGGATATTTGCCTGATATTTTCTGAATCAGTTCCTTTATTTTCCTATTATACTCTATGTCGCTTCCAAACTTTACCATGGTGTAAATCTGCATGATATTCACGTTAATGGTCTTTACCAGCGCCCTCCCTCTTATCTCAGGCAGCTTGTATTCGCTTTTGCCCACCAGTGCACTGGCTTCCGTACTGTCAAAAAGATATCCTGCCAGCTTTATTTTAAAATTATTGAGGATAGAGTACTTGACACCGTTTACCCTTGTCGCCGTAATTATCATGCAAATGCCAAGTCCTGCACCATCCCTTGAGAGTTTGGTGAAAAAATCCTCCACATCAGGGCCTAATTCGCGTACTACGTCAAAGTTGTCAACAACAATCACAACCGCTTTCAGCGGCTCATCATTTGTCTGATTATATACGGTAAAATTCTGCACCATTTTTTCGGCAAAAAGCCTCTTTCTCAGCGCGACCTCATCCTGTATGATATTGATGAATTTCCCAAGCTTCTCCATGTCGTCATATAAGATATAGTCCGCAGTGTGCGGCATGGCGTTTAACGGTATCAGCGCACTGTTTCCGAAATCAAGGATATAGAAATTCAGGCTCTCTACCTGATTCTGCAAGGCAAGGCTTAAAACCGCCGTCATCAAAAACATTGTCTTTCCATATCCCGCGGAGGACATGAACACAATATTCCCCTCCTTTGCCAGATTGACGGAATATTCCTTCTGGAGCTGTTCTTCCGGGATATCAATCATGCCGAACGGAATCGTAAGGTTGACATGTATGGTTTTATCATATGGCTGAATCTCATTCCAGCCTTCATTATCCGTAACAGTACTTAAGGGGCTTACCAGAACCTGCAACAAGGAAGGCAGCCATGGTCTTTTGACCTTTTCTGCGCCTTCTTCTTCAAAGAGTTTCTTCAGGTAATCAATAGTCACGTCAAGCTGGGTTGCTTTGATGCCGCCGTCTTCCCCGGAGCCGCTTAAATCTTCATTCAGAAGCTCTCCCTGTCCGAGGTCATTTAACAGATAGACCCTGTTATCCTTGGTCTTTTTCGCTCCGTCTTCCACAAACTCCGCGCCGCTCCACGCAGACTGGAATAATTCATAGATTTCATTGTTGCCCACCTGAAGATAAGCGCGTCCCGCCTGTGTAATATAAGCCGCATCGGGTGTCTTGATAATCTCACGGCTGTCTGCTTCATCCTGAACCTTCAACGCCAGCTTAAACTTTGAGTTCGTCCATATCTGGTCGTTTACCACGCCTGTAGGCTTCTGTGTGGCAAGGATCAGATGGATGCCGAGGCTTCGCCCGATTCTCGCCGTGGAAACAAGCTCCGTCATAAAATCGGGCTGTTCTTTCTTCAATTCGGCAAATTCATCACTTATTAAGAAAAGATGCGGTATAGGCTCCTGCACTTCCCCATTTTTATACAGCTTATTATAGGAATTGATATGGTTCACGTTATACTGTCCGAAAATTCTCTGGCGTCTTGCCAGCTCGCTTTTTATGGAAGCCATCGCCCTTTTGCTCTCGCTTCCATCCAGATTCGTAATCGTACCAAGCAGATGTGGTAAATCCCTGAATAACCCTGCCATTCCGCCGCCCTTATAGTCAATCAGAAGAAAGCCGACTTCATAAGGATGGAAATTGACTGCAAGTGATAAAATATAAGACTGTATGATTTCCGACTTTCCGGAGCCTGTAGTTCCTGCCACAAGTCCATGTGGACCGTGCGCCTTTTCATGCAGGTTTAAAAAAACGATATCATCCTCAGCCCTTACGCCCAGCGGAACCGCAAGGGATTTATGGGACTGGTTCTTCCTCCATCTTTCCTCAGAATGAAACTCCTCCGGTTTCTTCACCCCGTACATTTCAAAAAAGGTAATGCTCTCCGGTATCTTGGACGTAACCCCCTGGTCGTGAACAAGTACGCTTAAGTTCCTTGCCATCCACTCCAGATTGCAGTTTCCCACATGGTTTAAGCGGAAACGTTTGTTTACCACCTTATTCTCATTCAATATTAATGCAGCCTCTTCCGAATCATGTATCTCCACAACAGTCCCGATGATTTCCGGCAGATTTCCCCTTAAATAACTGGTATAAATCACGGAAAAGCCAAGGTCCCTGCCTGATTTATTCAGATATTCCATAATGGAATGGTCCATGATCAGCTTCGGCTCATCAATGATAAACACGAAATGAGGCAGAAATCGTGACTGTTTATTGCTCTCCTCAACCTTCAGCTTTCTGTCCTTTAATATCTGGAACAGGCTGCCGAGAACCTGGTCGCGCATCTGCTCGGAATTGATATCGCCGGACATATTCAGGCTCTTGATTGTCAGATGCGGATACCACCTCATCCAGCGGAATTCATCATTATACTTCTTATTATGTATCAATATGATCTGTAAATCATGGTAGCTCTGTTTAAAAGCCAGCTGTGCCACTATCAACTTCAACTGCTCTATAATAATATCCTTTTCGCCTACCAGACCAAGATGTGCGTTCTTAAGGCTTACAGTTACAGCCTTGTCATCAATATAAGAGAATTTCTCAGCAAGAAGCTTCGCCTTTTTATCCAGCTCGTCTTCTTCCATTTTCAGTTCATCATCCTGATAGCTGACAGAAAAAGACGCTTTTTCCCTGCGTTTGCCCAGAGATATTTCAAGAAAGTCATCATCCTCCGCGCTCCGTTCATAGATGCGGCTGCTGTAGTTTCCTGTCATCTTTTCAATATCCGCTATGTCCGGATAATTATAGTGATAGGCCCTCTCCTCTTCCTGATAAAGCTCATTTAATTCCTTCCGCTTTCTGAGCAGATAGTCCATGTACAGGTCGTCCCGCGCCTTGTTTTTCTCCCTGCACTCCTTCTTCTCATTAATATAACCGGTAATAGAAAATAACAGCGTCATCACAGTTGACGCAATAGACATGAGTACAAAAATACCTCTGTTCATTACGATGGCAATCACTACCGTGATACACAGCATAATGACCGGAGGCACAATAGTCTGGACCAGACTGCCCTTGGGCATGGATGCCTCTGCCGGCGGATGATTGATTTCCACCTTCTTATCAGGAGCATGCATGATCAGACGGGGCGACCTCGTATAATGCGGAAAGCCGTCAAACGGCGTCTTTACGGCATCACACTCAGGCAGCAGAACCTCTGTTTTATCCATATCGGAAAAGACGTCAACAAAGCCGTCGTGGTAGATAATAAGCACGTTTTCAATGAGTATCTGGTCTCCGGCAGCTAAAGAATATTCCATGTCAGTGTTATCAAGCCTTTTACGGTTTAAAAATAAACGGCTCTCAGAAGCATTTCCAAATACTTTAAACCTTCCGTCTTCTATGGATACAATATAATCCATATCCGGGATGTTTATGTCACCGTCCTTTTTCATAACGGCAATTTTTCCCTGATGCTCAAAGCGGCGCGGGGAATCCGGTATGTACATGACCTGCTCGTAACCGTTCTGTGTTGCTCTCAATATGTATTCCATCTGTTTATTCCTCTGTCAGTGTTGAAAATTCTTCTTTCAATGGTTTCAATTTATTATCAATATCCGATAAGCGGTCATTCTTCTCCTGCCCTGATAAGGAAGAGTCATTTTCTACGACTGCCTTTTCTTTCAGGTATGCATAGAACAGAAGCTGGTCGCTGGATTCCTGCATCGCGATATCCGCCGCCTTTTCCGTGTCAAGGCGGTTGATATATATCCAGTATTCCATCAGCTTCTCGTCTCCGTTTAATGAAATCGTGTTGAGGATGTTCCGCATGTTGACGTCGCTGAAGCTTTCGCACCTGACGCAGGAATACGCCAGAATGTATTTCTGGTATACGTTCATCCTCTCCACATCAACAGCCTCCATCGCTTCTACCGTGCCGTTGTAATCCGACTGCAGATATGCTTCATTGGCGGCAATGACGGCGTCCTTATATGGGCGCTCCCATAAAAAAAGCCAGCCGAAAAAGGCCAGAGCCGCAGCAGACAATATGCCCATTATACCCAGGGCAATCCTGCTTCCCCGGCTCCCTGCTTTGGAAACCTCCACATAGCGTTCCTCATGAATCTCCTTATAATGAAAATACTCATCATGCAGCCTGTCCAGAATCTGCCCTACGTCAGTACACTCCATAATCCCACCAAGAAACCTATCCTCTGCAAGAAGGTCCTGTCCGCCCTGGTCATAGTCCTCAAACTTATATTTCTTTATAAGAGTGCAGCCAATCAGGGACTTGTATTCCCGCATGAATTCCTCCTGCGAGTATCCGCTATCAGCGCCGTAGACATCTCTGGTTTTTACATACACCCTGCCCTGAATGTCATAGTAGAGGTTTTCCGGCGCAAGCGTAAAGCGGTACATCTGCGCCCGATGCTCCAGTTTACTTACGTCTATCAGGGCTGAGAACATAAGCTCCTTTTTCTCACGCCTTATGTCTGTCCATGGGAGCAGGTTATTGGTCTCATAGGTCATTATCAGGCTTTCTTTTTCCTCTTCCATGGAGCAGTTCAGGAATCCGTCCTGTGCCCTTACAAGTTTCTTTAGTTCAAACTCATTGGAGGCGGTAAGTTTGGACTTTCTTATTGTTTCCCTGACAAAGCCGCTTTCTTCTGCCTTATGCCGGGCTCGGCGGGCTGGTTTCTTTTGAATCATGGTTTTCTCCTTTTTATTTTGGATGTTTTTTGTCTGCTTAGTAATATGACAACACCGCCAACTCTTTCAATTTTTAATATTATTGGAAAATTAGGCATTATATCGGTTACAATATGAAAGGCAGTTATACAGTCAAAGAACATGTTTAGGAAAGAAATTATTCATTAATCTAAAAACACAATTTCTTCCTTTTCTTCCCAGTCATTGTTTACATAATATGTCAAATGTACTGTATGGTCATCAATTATTTGAGCGTCTTTTATTAAATAAGAACCAACTGCTACAACAGGAAAAGTATCAATAATCTCCTTGTAAACTTTTTCTTTATCATAAATATCTCTAATAACAATTTTTAGTTCTCCGTCTTCATAAATTCCATATACTACTAATTGTTCACTGCATGCGCTTATGTTTTCAAAATAATCAGATATTCTATTTGTTTTTCCATTAATGAACTTAGTTGTCCAATAATCTCCTGCACCTATCGTCACACTTACCGTGTTTTCCCCTACTTGTAAAATGATGGGGTATGCATTATATGTATTTTCATATATTGTTTTCCCGTGATTATTAGTTATTGAAACAACATATTTATTATTAACCTCTTCCACATTATAGGACATTTTACAAGGTACAAGATTTAAAATAGCCAGTACTATCAAGGCACATATTATGACC
>JAAUZS010000093.1 GCA_014804495.1 Lachnospiraceae bacterium | reverse complement strand
AAAATAAAGATGAAATGGGAAATGAAGTATATGAAGAACGATATTTTAAGAAAGAGATTAGTGAGATAATAGAAAACTCTAAACCGGAATTGTCTGATGAAGAATTGGAGCAGATTAAGAGTGAAGCAGATTCATTTTTATCCGCATCTGTTGTTTCGGACTTTTTAGCTATGGATTCTGAGGATTTTGAAGATAAGTATGACAGAAATCAATTGTACAAGAAGAGCATCCTTTATTGTGATATGGCGGCATGGCGGTTTCATGGGTATTATGGTATGACGCATGATTGGGAAGATTGCTATGACTACTCCAATATTATCAATATTACGGCACTACGATATATAGTAGATGACAGCTTATATGATTTTGTAGAGGCGAACCATGCTGATATGGATTCACTTGTTGATAGTGATTCTGCGACAGACGTTTATATTCAGCATGTTGGAGATTATGCAATGTCAATCTATTTTCAAAGAGATACAAATACTCAAAAAGAAGATTCTGTGAAGCTATTGGAAATTTCATTTGTAAAAGTGGAATTAAGTGAAGGGGTGGGAACAGCGCCGAAACCGTTATATCAATTATTAGAAGACAATTATTATGATGGAATGGAAAGTATTTTGGCTTCGTCAGGCGGTCTGTGGGGATGGCCGGAAGACTGGATAATATCACCGGATGGAAATAAGGAAGTTTGTGTGCTTAATGGAATGATACCCAATAGTCCAGCGCAGATTTTTATACGTTATCGGGATAAAAGACCGGATACTGTTTTATGGTTTACATGGGAGCAGGGGATTGCCGGCTGGATTGATGAAGAACATGTTGTTTATTATATGATGGATATGAATCCCTGTTTAATTCATCTGGAAACGAATCAGGTAGAAGAGATAGAAATAGCTGTTGGAGAGAATGGGCGGAGAGTTTTCGATTCTTATGGAGCGCATTATGAGATTGACGGAAATAAGCTGATTGCCAGAGTTTTGGGAGAAGAAATTTATCATTGGAATATTGTGAACGTAAATAATGAAGTATATATTATGGGAGAAAATTAAAGGATGTAATATTCGGAAGATATCAGAAAAATTAATTTTCCATAAAACCAAATTATATGATATACAAATTGTCGATTTTCAGGTATAATAAAAAATAATTTTATTTTAACATGCAGAAAAGGGGATTGATTATGAAAAGAAAGAAAATTGCATTACTTGCAGCATCCGGGCTACTGACGCTTGCTTGTCTTACTGCCTGCGGCGACACGCAGGAAAAGATAGAAATAACGGGACCGGAAATTATCGAGGAACCGGTGGTTCAAGAACCTGAAGTTGTGGAGACTCCTGTTGAGGAAGAAGAGGAACCCGAAGGTCCTGCAACGAATGGTGATGTTATTGAAGAAAGAACCGTAGTTAATGGGGAAATCCAGAGCTATCTGACAGGCGAATGGACAAGCGAGGAAATCGCTAACAGAAGACCGATCGCAGTCATGGTTCCCAACAACAGACCTGCTATGCCGCAATACGGACTTTCACTGGCAGGCGTTATCTATGAGGCTCCGGTAGAAGGACGTATCACCAGACTGATGCCTATTTTTGAGAATTACGATGAATTGGAGAGAATCGGACCCGTCAGAAGCAGCAGGGATTATTATGTTTATACTGCAATGGGATTTGAAGCAATTTATTGTAACTGGGGACTTGCAGTTCCTTATGTAGAGGAATTGATTAATCGTGATACAGTATATAATGTCAGCGCAGCAGTAGAAGGTATCCATAATCCNGCGGATGAAGCGTTTTACAGAGTTAGCCGTGGCGACGGTTATGCACTGGAATTTACAGGATATCTGAAGATAGAAGGCATGAAGAAGGCCGTGGACAGGCTTGGATATGACTGGAACTATGATGATTTCCATGTTCGTCCGTTCCTGTTCGCTAATGATCAGATTAAAGACTATCCTGATAATGAAAGCGCTACAATGATTTATCCCGGCGGAAAGTCCGGNAATAATTCAAGCGGTTACGGCGCATATCATCCTTACTTTGAATATCATGAAGACGATCATCTTTACTATCGTTATCAGGATGGTAAAAAGCAGATAGACGAATANAATAATGAGCAGCTTGCAGTNACCAANGTTATATTCCAATACTGCCACGGAGAAGTCAGAGACGCTCACGACTATCTTGCATTNGGAGTTCACGGTGAAGGAGATGCNATTGTTTTCACTAACGGTAAAGTNATTAAAGGAACATGGTCACGAAGCGCTGATTTTGAACCTGCNCAATTCTTTGATGAGAACGGAGAAGAAATCGTTATAAATCAGGGTAAGACTTGGATNTGCAATATCTGGAAAGAATATAGTGAGTATGTAGAGTACGAATAAGATTATGTAATTCTGCTAAAGAAGCATATGAAAAAAGACCGGCNCCTAAGAAAGGAANATGGCTGTTAATATGAAATGGCTGAAATTCAAAATCAAAACATTGACAGANGCGGAAGATATTATTATCAGCACCCTNTACGATATCGGATTGGAAGGGGCNCAGATAGAAGATAAAGTACCGCTTACCGCATGGGAGAANGAGCAGATGTTTGTGGATATCCCTCCGGTCAGTGCCGAAGATGACGGGATTGCTTATCTNAGCTTNTTTGTAGAAGAAAAAGAAGACGGAAGTCTGGAAGTAAACGGTGAAATTACCGATAAGGAAANTNTTCTGAAGCAGATAGAACAGGAACTTNCAGACTTGCGGATGTTCATGGATATCGGAGAAGGAACCATCAGTATNGAGGAGACTGAAGATATCGACTGGATTAACAACTGGAAACAATTTTTTCATCAGTTTTATATTGATGATTTACTTGTTATTCCCTCATGGGAAGAAGTCAAAGAGACTGATAAGAATAAAAAAATTCTGCATATTGATCCGGGAACGGCTTTCGGAACCGGAATGCATGAAACAACGCAGCTTTGCATCCGCCAGATCAAGAAGTTTCTGACACCAGAGACAGTGCTTCTTGATGTGGGATGCGGAAGCGGCATATTGGCAATCATAGCACTGATGTATGGTGCGAAAAAGGCAGTCGGAACAGACATTGATCCATGTGCGGTTGAAGCTGTCAGACAGAATATGGAAGTAAATGGNATCAAAGCAGAAGATTTCACAATGATGATTGGAAATATNATTACGGAGAAAGANGTNCAGGATAAGGTCGGATACGCNTGNTATGATATNGTNGTGGCAAATATCCTGGCGGATGTACTGCTTATGCTCACNCCGGTTATTACGGAGCAGTTGAAAAANGNCGGTATTTATATTACTTCCGGAATTATTCAGGAAAAAGAAGAAGTGGTTGTAAAAGCAGTCAGAGAGGCAGGGCTTAAAGTACTTGAGGTCACTCGTCAGGGTGAGTGGGTATCGNTAACAGCCATGAAGGAATAATGGAAAAAAGAAGAGTAATTGCAGGAGTTCTTGCTCTTTTGTGGATGTGCATGATTTTTGCGTTTTCCGCACAGGAGAGTGAGGAATCAAGTGAAGTTAGTGGGGCTTTCAGCCAGCAGATAGTAAGCGGCGTAGGAAAATTTCTTCATCTGAATCTGAATGATGAAGAGTTACGCCGGATAGCGGAGGCAATTGAAACTCCTGTCAGAAAAGCGGCTCATATGACAGAATATGCGGTTCTGTCTGTTTTAATATATATATGGATTGGGAAATGGAAGCATGCAATTATTTTTGCAGCGCTTTATGCTGNCAGTGATGAATTGCATCAGCTCTTTGTGCCGGGGCGTGCGGGGAGACTGGGCGATGTTTTGATAGACAGNGCNGGCGCCGNGNTTGGNGTGCTTATTTTTATAGGAGTGAAAAAATGTATCATTTCTTTGCGGAACCGTCACAAATACAAGGTACGAGAATCGTCATAACCGGAAATGATGTAAATCATATTAAGAATGTACTTAGGATGAAANTAGGAGAAGAGATAGCGGTCAGTAACGGTATTGACGGGAAAGAATATCGCTGTGGNATAGAGGAGTTTAAGGAAGGCGAAATCATTTGCGGTCTGCGTTTCATNAAGGAAGCCGACGTGGAGCTTCCCTCTAAGATATACCTGTTTCAGGGCTTACCNAAATCAGATAAAATGGAAANGATAGTGCAGAAAGCGGTGGAACTGGGAGTTTANGAAATTATTCCGGTTGCAGCGGCAAGGTCCGTAGTCAGACTGGATGAGAAAAAAGCAAAAAGCAGAATAATCAGNTGGCAGGGAATNGCAGAGGCGGCTGCAAAGCAGAGTAGAAGAGCTGTCATTCCTGAAGTAAAAGGCGTCATGAGTATGAAGGACGCCCTTGTTTATGCCGAATCATTGAATGTGAAGCTGATTCCTTATGAGTTGGCGGAGGATATGAAGAAAACGAAGAAAATTATAGAAGATATTGAAGCCGGAGAACCAGTAGCCATTTTTATCGGACCTGAAGGCGGATTTGAAGAAAAGGAAATTGAGGCTGCCACTGAGAAAGGATTTGTTCCAATCACGCTTGGGAAGCGGATTCTCCGAACAGAGACAGCGGGCTCTACGGTTCTGTCATGGTTGATGTATCATTTTGAAAAATAGAATGTCAAAAAGCATAAAATTGTCATATATTACATTATAAAAGAATATATTCGNAGTCCGNAAAGCGNATGCTTANATTNAAAAATCTTTGATTTTTCAATCGCAAATTTGTGCTTGAGGGCANNNTTATTNGNNTGANNAATGANTATGGTTATTAATATNANGNAAATAGGAGCTGTGTATGGAAGTATATTTGGATAATTCGNCTACGACCAGATGCTTTGACGAAGTAGCGCAGCTTATGATGAAAATTAGTTGTGAAGAATATGGGAATCCTTCAAGNATGCATCATAAAGGCGTTGAAGCAGAGCGTTATTTACGATATGCGAGAGAAACTCTGGCTAAAATACTAAAGGTNAATGAAAAGGAAATNTTTTTTACGTCAGGCGGAACAGAGTCTGATAATATAGCTATAATCGGTACGGCAATGGCGAATCATAGAACCGGGCGGCATCTGATTACTACACAGATAGAGCATCCCGCGGTTATACAGACCATGAAATATCTGGAAGCACAGGGGTTTAGAGTGACTTATCTTCCGGTGGATAAACAGGGTCGAATTCGACTTGAAGATTTGCAGGAAGCAATCTGTAAAGAAACTATTCTGGTATCAATAATGCATACAAATAATGAAATCGGAACGATTGAGCCGATTGCGGAAGCGGGAGAACTGATTAAGGAAATAAATCCGGCAACCGTTTTTCATGTAGATGCGGTACAGGGTTTTGGTAAATTCCGCATTTATCCTTCCAGAATGAATATCGATTTGCTTTCGGTCAGTGCGCATAAGATTCATGGACCTAAAGGCGTAGGTTTCTTATATATTAATGATAGAATAAAAATTAACCCGATTATTTATGGCGGCGGACAGCAGAAGGGTATGCGTTCGGGCACGGAAAATGTTGCGGGAATCGCGGCTCTTGCCAGAGCGGCAGAGATTATGTATTCTAATCTGGATGCGGATATGAATAGACTCTATGAACTGAGAGATATGTTTATACAGGGAGTTTCGCAGATTGACAAGGTAAAGGTTAACGGCTGCGTGGGTACTGAAAGCGCTGCGCATATCGTCAGCCTTTCAGTCAGCGGAGTCAGAAGTGAAGTGCTTTTGCATGCATTGGAAGATAAAGGAATATACGTTTCCGCAGGAAGCGCCTGCTCATCCAATAAACCGCAGCCTTCAGCAACCCTGAAAGCAATCGGCATAGAAAAAGATTTATTGCATTCTACAATCCGGTTTAGCTTTTCGGTTTTCACTACCGAGGAAGAGATACAATATACAGTTCAGACGCTGCGAGAGATTATACCTGAACTAAGGAAATACACGCGGCACTAATAAAGTTTGAAAATAGGTATTCAAGACGAACGTTGTACAATATAGACAAATCAACGCAGGGCACGCTTGCGCTGCGTTGTCGCTCGTAGCGGTACATAAGGTGCCAAAATACGGCACCTAAGTACCGACGGCTCCATAGCACCCTGCTTATGATATTGTCTATATTGTACAACTGGGTTTTGAAAATGACTAAATCAGATAAAATAATAGAAGGAGCTCCAATGTTCACATCATTTTTGATTAAGTACGCCGAAATCGGCGTAAAAGGAAAAAACCGTTATCTTTTTGAAGACGCACTTGTAAAACAGATTAAACACGCTTTGAAAAAGTGTGACGGAGATTTTCAGGTGCGTAAAACAGATGGCAGGATATATGTTGATGCTGTTTCGGATTTTGATTATGAGGAAACGGTGTCATACTTGCAGAAGGTCTTCGGGATTGCGGGAATATGTCCTGTGGTTGTGGTAGAAGATGAAGGGTTTGAAAAGCTTGGAGAGCGTGTTGTCAGATATTTGGACGAGGTTTATCCAAATAAGAATAAGACATTTAAAGTAGCCGCAAGAAGAGCAAGGAAGAATTATCCGCTTAATTCAATGGAGATAAATACGGAGCTTGGCGGAGTGATTCTGGATGCCTTTCCCGATATGTCGGTAGATGTACATAAGCCGGAGATAATGCTTCATGTTGAAATCAGGGACAAGATATATATATATTCGGAAATCATTCCGGGACCGGGAGGTATGCCGGTAGGCACCGGCGGCAAAGCGATGCTGTTATTATCCGGAGGAATTGATTCTCCGGTGGCTGGCTATATGATTGCCAAGAGGGGAGTTAAAATTGATGCAGTGTATTTTCATGCGCCGCCATATACGAGCGAGCGTGCGAAGCAGAAGGTTGTGGATTTGGCGAAAAAGGTTGCTCAATATACCGGACCGATTTATCTGCATATTATAAATTTTACCGATATACAGTTATATATTTATGATAAGTGTCCGCATGATGAGTTGACGATTATTATGCGCAGATATATGATGCGGATAGCGGAGCACATTGCCATGGAATCCGAATGCTTAGGGCTTATTACGGGCGAAAGCATTGGGCAGGTGGCTTCCCAGACTATGCATTCCCTTATGGCGACCAATGAGGTGTGTACACTTCCGGTCTACAGACCTTTAATAGGATTTGATAAAATGGAGATAGTGGATATTTCAGAGAAAATTGATACTTATGAAACATCGATTCTCCCATATGAGGACTGCTGTACTATTTTCGTGGCAAAGCACCCTGTAACCAAACCGAACTTGAAAATTATAAAAAGACATGAAGAGAATCTGGCAGAAAAAATAGATGAACTGGTGCAGACTGCGCTTGATACGGACGAGTTGATCATTGTTTCGTAGAAATAAAAAAGTCGAGTGTGCTGCGGCGTAATTTCTTATAATATAAAAAATGGCATCACATGATAATTAATTATTATCCTGTGATACCATTGCGTTTGCTTTTTTAGGAAATTGCAGCTTATATCAAATAAGGCTTCAAAGCATTCAGTATCTCTTCGGCATTATCTTCTGTATGGATATTCAAATCAATAGGCTTAGACAGGTCCAGACTAAAGATGCCCATGATGGATTTTGCGTCAATAACGTATCTGCCTGATACCAGATCGAAATCATAATCAAATTTTGTAATATCGTTTACGAAAGACTTAACTTTGTCGATAGAATTTAAAGAGATTTGAACTGTTTTCATCAAAACTTACCTCCTTTTTATTACTTTCTGCTATAATACTAAATGTTAGAGGAGTAAAAGTCAATGATAAATACATACAAAAATTGGACGTTAGAATGAAAATTTGTTGTATATAGGTTGAGAAGGAGTGCGGAGCCGGTATGGAAAGTGTTGCGCTACATAATCTGGGCTGTAAAGTCAATGGCTATGAAATGGAAATTATGCAGCATATGCTNCAGGAAAAAGGTTATAAGATTGTACCATTTGAAGAAAAAGCCGATATATATATTATCAATACCTGCACGGTAACAAATATTGCCGACAGNAAGAGCAGACAGATGCTTCACCGNGCTAAAAAAAAGAACCCGGAAGCGGTTGTGGTTGCAGCAGGCTGTTATGTACAGACCGGAGAGGANACGATAGANAAAGACNTTGCCATNGACCTGATAATNGGCAATAACCGCAAGAAGGATATNGTGGCTATTCTTGAAGAATACCTTNCTGCGAGAAATAAGGGNGATGCCTTAACGGATAAGAGCCTGCAGCNCNGGACTGTTATTGATATAAATNATACGAAAGAATATGAAGAGATGTTTACGCCGCCAACCATGCCGGCGCTTACAGATAACTCTTTGGAAGGTGCCCATACGCGGGCTTATGTGAAAATTCAGGATGGATGTAATCAGTTCTGCTCTTATTGCATAATTCCATATGCAAGAGGAAGGGTAAGAAGCCGTCGTGAAGAAGATATCCTGTTGGAAGTGTCTGAACTTGTAAAAAGAGGCTGTAAAGAAATCGTGCTTACAGGCATTCATATCAGTTCTTACGGAGTGGACAGAGGGGGCTCTGAGTTATTGCGGCTTTTGTGTAAGCTGAATGCTGTGGATGGCTTGAAGCGTATCCGTTTAGGATCTCTGGAACCGGGGATTATTACGGAGGAATTTGTGCAGAAGCTCAGTTTACTTCAAAAAATATGTCCGCACTTTCATCTGTCGCTGCAAAGCGGGTGTGATGAGACGCTGATGCGTATGAATAGACATTACACTACAGGGGAATACTTGGAAAAAGTGGCTCTATTACGGAGATATTTTATAAGACCCGCAATTACAACTGATGTTATCGTGGGCTTTCCGGGTGAGACAGAAGAAGAATTTGCATGTACGGAAAACTTTCTTGACCGGGTACATTTTTATGAAATGCATATATTTAAGTATTCCAAGAGGCAGGGCACAAGGGCGGCTTCCATGAAAAATCAGGTTCCCGAAGAAGTCAAGTCCGAGAGAAGCAACAGGCTTATGCAGTTGGAAAGACGAATGTCTGAAGAATATAGACGGATTTATATCGGGGAAGAAGTAGAAGTGCTGTTTGAAGAAGCTAAAGAGATGGACGGACATACCTATCAGATAGGGCACACCGGAGAATATGTGAAGGTGGCGAAAGAAACAGAAGATGACCTAAGTAATTGTCTGATGACGGAAAAAATTGCAGCATTCTTAACGGATGACATACTTGTAACCGTGTAGAGAATGAACTGAGTGATAAAATAGGTTATAGTATACATACGGTAAAGTATGAATTAAGTCTGAACTGTTACGAAATTTGAGAATGAATGATTGAATTTTATTCCCAGATAGAGTATGATAACAGAAATAGTACTTATGGATACCATCTTTGTAATGAAAATGGATAAAAAGGGGAGTGATCAAAGATGCAGGATATGGGAAACACACAATTTTTTAGGGTGGAGACAGAACCGGAGACAGGTGTAAAGCTTGTGCTCGCAACTGTATATGAAGCGCTTACGGAGAAAGGCTACAATCCTGTCAATCAGATCGTAGGCTATATTATGTCAGGAGACCCCACTTACATTACAAGCCATAAGAGCGCGAGAAGCCTTATTATGAAGGTAGAACGGGATGAACTGGTAGAAGAAATGCTGAAAGAGTATATTAAGAATTCTCTTAAGAAGAATTGACTTGGCATTAGGTACGGATTATGAGAATAATGGGTTTGGACTATGGTTCCAAGACAGTGGGAGTGGCTGTCAGTGATCCGCTTTTGATGACTGCACAAGGTGTTGAGATTATCAGAAGAAAAGAAGAAAATAAACTGCGTCAGACATTGGCGCGTATTGAAGAGTTGGCTGTTCAGTACGAGGTGGGAGAAATTGTTCTTGGTCTTCCCAAGAATATGAATGATACGATAGGTGAAAGAGCGGAGCTTTCCTTGGCATTTCAGGAGAAGCTGGAGCGCAGGACGGGACTGCATGTAATTATGTGGGATGAGCGGCTTACGACTGTTGCGGCAGACAGAGCAATGATGGAGGCCGGCATCAGGCGCGAGCATCGGAAGGACTATGTGGATAAGATAGCCGCAGTTCTGATTTTACAGGGATATCTGGACTATCTTGCAGACAGGAAGAATGCTTAACAGGAAAGGCATGGATATTTTAATGGAGAAAATAGTTTTCAGACCGGAAGGCGAAGAAGCGGCAGAATTTTATGTTCTGGAACAGACGAGAATAGGCGGTATTGATTATATTCTGGTGACGGACACAGAAGAGGATGACGGAGAAGCGTTAATTTTACGGGATATGTCACGACCCGGAGAAGCAGAGGCGCTTTATGAAATCGTGACGGATGATGAAGAACTTAAAGCAGTTGCAGGAGTATTCGGAAATATGCTGGAAGATATTGAATTATCTTAAGCGTATATCGGAATGCTGTGCATGCGTTAAAAGATGAGGGAAAAACGTGCGAAAAATAATTAAAGAAGAAAGGATGGTTATCGTTTGAAAAAAAATGAACAGGTAAAGGCTTCAAACCTGAAGGTTATACCATTGGGAGGTTTGGAGCAGATCGGGTTGAACATTACTGCCTTTGAGTATGAGGACAGTATTATTGTTGTGGATTGCGGATTGTCGTTTCCGGAAGACGAGATGTTGGGAATCGATTTAGTAATTCCGGATATTACTTATTTGAAAGATAATATTGATAAGGTTAAAGGGTTTATGATTACACATGGGCATGAGGACCATATCGGTGCGCTGCCTTATGTACTGAAAGAAATAAATGTGCCGGTTTATGCTACAAAGCTGACAATGGGTATAATTGAAAACAAACTGAAAGAACATGACTTAATGAACAATACAAAGCGTAAGGTCGTTAAGTTTGGACAGTCCATTAATCTGGGACAGTTCAGGGTTGAGTTCATCAAGACCAACCACAGTATAGTGGATGCTGCGGCGCTGGCTATTTACTCTCCGGCAGGAGTAGTTGTTCATACGGGAGATTTTAAAGTAGACTATACGCCGGTATTTGGTGATGCTATTGACTTGCAGCGCTTTGCTGAGATTGGAAAAAGGGGCGTTCTCGCTCTAATGTGTGACAGCACGAATGCAGAACGGCACGGCTTCACACCATCCGAAAAAACAGTAGGCAAGACTTTTGACTCTCTTTTTTCAGAACATAGGGATACAAGAATTATTATTGCAACATTTGCATCTAATGTAGACAGAGTACAGCAGATTATTAATTCGGCATATAAGTTTGGAAGAAAAGTGGTTGTAGAAGGCCGCAGCATGGTAAATATCATAGAAACGGCATCTAATCTTGGGTATTTGAATATTCCGGATCAGACGTTAATTGATGTTGAACAGCTGAGAAACTATCCGAATGAAAAGACCGTTATCATTACTACGGGCAGCCAGGGTGAAAGTATGGCGGCTTTAAGCCGTATGGCGAGCAGTACGCACCGCAAAATTTCTATTGTACCGGGAGATACCGTTATTTTCTCATCCAATCCGATACCGGGAAATGAGAAGGCGGTCACTAACATCATCAATGAATTGCAGATGAAAGGGGCGGATGTGATCTTTCAGGATGTACATGTGTCGGGACATGCCTGCCAGGAGGAGATCAAGCTGATCTACTCCCTGGTCAGACCCAAGTATGCGATTCCTGTGCACGGCGAGTATAAGCACAGGAAAGCGCAGGCAAAGATAGCGGCTGAGCTTGGGATTCCCAAGGAAAACATCTTTATGCTGCAGTCCGGCGATGTGCTGGAGATGGATGATAACAGAGCTGTCGTAAACGGCAAAGTGCCCGTGGGAGCGATCCTGGTGGATGGTCTGGGCGTGGGCGATGTGGGCAATGTGGTGCTGCGTGACAGACAGCATCTGGCGGAGGACGGCATCATGATCGTGGTGCTGGCGCTGGAGTCCCACAGCGATCAGCTGGTATCCGGCCCGGATATCGTGTCCAGAGGTTTTGTCTATGTGAAGGAGTCCGATGAGCTTTTGGATGAGGCCAGACTTCTGGTGGACGAGGCTGTGCAGGACTGCCTCGACAGAGGTAAGACCGACTGGGGGAAATTGAAGAGCACGATCAAGGATGTGCTGAGCGATTTCGTCTGGAAGAGAACGAAGAGAAGACCGATGATTTTACCGATCATTATGGAGGTTTAATACCATGTCAGAGAAAGAGATCCTGGAGG
>JAAUZS010000092.1 GCA_014804495.1 Lachnospiraceae bacterium | reverse complement strand
AGTTCGGTTAAATGTATTTGATGAAAATGCCGCTGCAAAACGTTGTTATGAGAAAGCAGGTTTTGTTGAGGAAAGCGTATCGGAAAATGCTTTTCCGTATAAAGGCGAACAATGGAGCAGGTGTCATATGGTGGTTAGGAAAGGCAATGGCGAATGAGATTTGAATTATAGAATTCGTAAAGACTGCCTTAAATACTTTTTGTACTTTACAAAATCACATCAATTATGTTATGATTAATAAAACATATCTGGGAGTCTTAAATTCTGGAAAATCTTTTTTCACGTCATAGAATCTGAATCCCTAATATGAAAAATAAAATAAGGGAGGAAGACTGATGGGGATAAAAGACGATTATCAGTTTGATTATCTGGACGATAATGCAAGGTTTGCAGACCAGATAAACGGAGCATTATTCAATGGAAAACAGGTTATAAAGCCGGAAGAGCTGGAACCGGAAGATTCACAGATTGTAAGCACCGGAAATATGAAAGGAAACGGTAAGCAGAGACAGGGAAGCATTAAGACAGTTGTGGATAAAGCGCGCGTCTGGCATGGTAGAAAACTCCACATACTTGTGGTAGAGAATCAGAATTATGTTGATTACCAGATGGTACTACGAAATATGCTTTCGGAGAGCAATGGATACCGCAAACAGTGGAAGCAGAAAAAACGTTTGTATACGGATGCAGGCGATTTAAAAGATAAAGATGAATATCTGTCCGGAATAAAGAAGGATGAGAAGTTTAAGCCCATTATTACGCTTGTGGTATATTTTGGGAATGAACATAAGTGGGACGGAGCAAGATGCCTGTATGACATGCTGGATATTGACGATGAACTAAAAGAGTATGTGACAAATTACAAGCTGAATTTGTACGATTGTCAGGAACACGATACTTTTAATGAATATCATACCGGATTAAGGCAGGTGTTTGAGGCGGTCAGATATTCAAATGACAAGGAGAAGCTTAGAAAAGTTATGGAAGAAAATCATGAATTATACAGCAGCATAGACAGCGAAACAAAGGATATGATTGAAGCAGTAGCGAATATAAGGATACCGGAGAAATTTAAAACAATAGAAGAAGGGAAGGAGAAATACGATATGTGTAAAGCTTTTGAAGATATGAGACTGGAAGGATATGAAGCGGGTATAGCAACCGGAAGAGCAGAGGGTATAGCAGCTGAACTATCGGCTGGCATAGAAAAATTTATAAAAGGAGCTAAAATGCTTGGAGCTTCAAAAGTAGCAGCATGTGAGCAGCTTATTCAGCAGTACGCCTTGAAAGAGAATGAAGCCAACGAAAAGATAGAATTGTATTGGGTGGATTAAATAGATATATTTCGTTTTCATTTTTTGTTAAGAACTTATGTAATCGATAGCTTAGTTATTATTAAGGAATCACATGAGAGGAAAGTAAAATGCGGTATACGACAAATCTGAAATTAGATTGGAGAATATGCAATGCGAATTGGTTTAGCAGTTTTTGAATGTAAAAACAGAAATGTGTCTTTTAATTTATCACAAATCGAACGTGCTATGCAAGCGTCACAAGGAAAATTGGATTTGCTCTGCTTTGGAGAAGCCTACTTGCAAGGCTTCGATTCTCTTTGCTGGGATTATGTGGTTGATAGAGAAATGGCGCTGGAGATGAAGTCGGAAATTGTCTGTCAATTACGCAGGTGGTCAAAAAAGTATGGTGTAGCTTTGCTGACAGGATATATTGAGAAAGAAAACGAATGTTTATATTCTTCCTGCATTGTTATTGAAGACGGTGAAATCTTACACAATTACAGGAGGATCACAAAAGGTTGGAAAGAATATTGGAAAACAGACGAGCATTACCGGGAAGGAAACGGAACAGAAGACTTCCTCTTCCATAATCATCAAATCAGGCTGGCTCTATGTGGAGATATGTGGGATTATCCTGAGAAATTCCAAACAAAACACTTATTGATATGGCCAGTATATGTCAATTTTACTATAGAGGAATGGGAACGGGCAGAAATGGTATCATACGCAAGACAAGCCGCACTGGCAGCAGAACATGTCTTGATGGTCAATCCAATTGATTCTGATCCACAAAATCATGGAGGTGCTTTTTATTTTTTCAACGGTACAATCCGTGATAGGCTTCCATTTGACCAAGAGGGAATTTTAATGATAGACATAGACGATGCTGTATAGGGGAAAACTTTGGTTTATCAAGCAGCTTTTACAAATGATTGACATTTAATATAACAGGCTTAGATGTGGTTCAGTTAAATGTGTTTGATGAAGATGTTGCAGCAAAACATTGTTATGAGAAAGTAGGTTTTGTTGAGGAAAGTATATCGAAAAATGCTTTTCCGTATAAAGACGAACAATGGAGCAGGTGTCATATGGTAATTAGGAAAGGACGAATGAGATTTGAACTATAAAATTTGTAAAGTTACAATGGGAGATGAGCACCGACTGGCATATATACAAGTAGAAAGTTGGAGAGCTGCATATACTGATATTTTGTCTTCTGATAATTTGAAAAAATATCTTGATGTAGAATATGTGACTGCAATTTATAAGAGATTACTTGAGAATAACAAGGGGAATGGTTATATTATGCAAGTTGATGAGGATGATCATTGCATAGCATTTTGGGATAGGGCGAGAAATACTGACGATACAGATATCGCAGAAATCATATGCATTCATAGTCTGCAAAACCGTTGGGGAAAAGGCTATGGCAGTAAAATGATGAAAAAAATTCTTGAGGATATAGAAGAGCAAGGATATTCGCAAGTGATTTTATGGGTGTTTGAAAAAAATATGCGGGCACGATTATTTTATGAGGCAAATGGTTTCCAGATGACAGATAAAAGTCAACCGGCGTTAGGAGCAACAGAAATATGCTATATTAAGTCTTTAAGTCATTGATAGTTCAGTCTAAGGAGTCAGCTTATGAATGATAAAACCATGAATAAACGAAATTTCTTTCTATTATGGCAGGGGCAGATGGTATCTGCTTTGGGCGATGCATTGTACACAATCGCCCTGAATTTTTTTGTGTTGGAAAAGACAGGTTCGACTGCTGTTATGGGAACTGTAATGGCGTTAGTAACGATACCAAGGATTATTTGCGGTCCCTTATCCGGCGTGATTGTGGACAGGACAGATAGAAAGAAACTGATTATCTTTGGCGATGTGATACGTGGATTAAGTATATTATTTATAGCATTTGCAGCAAACAGGGGAATTTTGGAAATATGGATGATTATGCTTGTGGCGGTTGTGTCAGGGATATGCTCTTCTTTCTTTAATCCGGCAATAGAATCCGTTTTACCTGATATTGTTCCGGAGCAGAATATTACCAAGGCAGCTTCATCATATCAGATAGCAACTACGGGAGCGGATATATTGGGACAGTCGGCAGGAGGTTCCTTGTATACCCTTGTCGGAGCGTCGGTCATGTTTCTGATTGATGCAGTATCTTATTTATTCTCAGCAGCTACCGAAGTATTCATTCAAATTCCAAAAGTGAAGCGCAAAAATCTGAATTTTACATTCTGGGATGATTTCAAGGACGGAATTAGGTTTATTTTTCAGTACGAAGGATTAGTAAGGACGATTATAATAGCATTTTTTATTAATTTTCTGTTTGGCATGATTAGGGTATTGATTATTCCGTGGTTTACATACAGCACACATCTTGGAATGGCTAAATACGGTATTTTGAATGCGTTTCAAAGTGCTGGACTTATAATTGGAATGGTGGTGCTCTCATTCATAAATATAAAGCAGGAGAAGAAATACCGCATTTATATTATTTCATTGTTGGTTTTTATTACCAGTATCGGAGTCGGAGCATTTTTTAACCAATTTGCTGTCATTTTGGCGTTCTTTTTTGTTGCATTTGGTTTTCAGTTTGTATTCAATACATTATTAAATTCTACGATTATGGTAAAGACCCCGGCTGACCAAAGGGGCAAGGTGCTGGCATCGAAAACCACATTATGTATGGCTGTTTCGCCATTTGGAAATTTTCTGGGCGGCGTTTTGTGTGAGTTTGTTGATGCCAGAAAGCTGATTATCATCAATGCGGTTGTGTCAATAGTTATTGTATTGGTTGTTTTGCTCAATCCCAAAGTAAAGGAATTTTTAAACAGTGAAGAGAAATTGTCCGGCAATTCCGACACATGAAAAAGGAGGTACCGCATGTTCGATTGGAGAACACTCAAAAAGATAGATGCCCATATTCACATCCTTCCGGATGCGGTTCATGAAGCAAACCCGGATTCTGACGATGTGTGGGTTTATGCTGACATTCATAAATACCATTCAATGATGGATGCATTAAATATTGAAAAGGCTGTCATCATGCCATTTAACGACCCTATGCTCATGTCTATGGAGTTTACAATCTCTGCTGTGCATAAGAATCTTTATGATATGAAACAACGGTATCCTGGCAGGTTTTATGCATTTGCAGATATTGATACGCGGAATACCTCTGCGGAGTCAGCAGAGGCGATTTGCCATGCCATTGACGTATACTCTCTGGATGGAATCAAACTACACCCAAACAATACAGGTGTAGCTTTAGACTCAGAATACAACCAAGCAATCTTCGTACTTGCACAGGAACGCAATATTCCTGTGGCAATCCATTCCTATCCTAATTCCGAAGACGATCCCAGTGCAGCAGTGCGAATCGTTAAGATACTGGAAGAGTATCCGAAACTGACTGTAATCATATCTCATATGGGAGCCTATCAGTGGGAGCAGTTGCTGCCCACCCATGCTTATATGGATATTTCCGCTATCTTACCGGATTATGTGCGTACCTACGGCATTGAGAAGACAAATTCGATTATGCGTAAATTTGGTGCTGACCGACTAATCTTTGCCAGCGACTACCCGGACAACCGCTTCCTACAGCCGGAAGAAATCTATAATTCGTATTTTGATATTTTGAACCAAATGGACTTTACACAAGCTGAGGCGGAAATGATTGCTTATGGCAATATTGGGAAGATTCTAAGTACATAAGGACTGAAATTTGATTTTGATTCCCTAAAAAGTAGTACAATCAATATAAAACTCTGAGGTGAAAGAATGGAAAATTGCAAATTACTTTTGTTTGATTTGGATGGAACATTGCTACGCAGTGACAAAACCATTTCACATGCAACGCTGAACGCGTTGCAGAAATGTAGGGAAAAGGGCATATTAATCGGTGTGTCAACCTCCAGAGGGGAGCATAATGCATTATCTTTTATAGAGGAATTGCAGCCAGATGTATTGATTGCAAGTGGCGGAGCTTTGGTAAAATATAATGGAGTATACATATACAGAGCCGAGTTTTCCGAGGAAGAAACGAGACAAATGATTGAAACTGCCAGAAAGGTGTGTGGCGTTGATTGCGAGATAACAATCGATACTATAGACTCCCATTACTGGAATTACAGGATTGACCCTAAAGAACAGGACCATAGCTGGGGAGATAGCATTTATACAGATTTTAAAGATTTTGAAGAAAGCTCCTTAAAAATGTGTGTAGAGATTTTTGAAGACAGTCAGGCAAGGCGGCTTCAGGAATTGCTCAACGAATGTGACTGCATACGCTTCTCAGATGGATATTGGTATAAATTCACCAAAAAGACCGCTACAAAAGAGAACGCTATTTTGGAAGTGTGTGCTGCATGTGGAATAAAGACAGAAGAAATTATGGCTTTTGGCGATGATTATGCAGATATCGGAATGCTTGAAATATGCGGAAAAGGTATTGCTATGGGAAATGCAATAAATGAGGTCAGAGAAAAAGCTGACTTGGTAATCGGAAGTAACGATGAAGATGGTATTGCAGAGTATTTAGCTTCAATCAATTTTTTCTTAAGTAAAGGATAATAAAGTTGGAATAATAATAGGAAAAGCTTTACAAGAATTTAAAATAGTCAGACAAAAATATCACGATACAAAAATTCTCAAATTATCAGACAACTATTCAAATATTTGTTATTTACAACCTGTGCAAACAGGTGTATAGTATTAATAGTTTTGAGTCGCAAAGGCGCGCCGCTTAATGGCTGCTTTGCGATTCTTTTTTTATGAAAACAGGAATTGCGAAATATTTTTTATTATTGCAACGGAAGGAGATAAAAGAATGTTTGATGCAAAAATGGCTGTTCCGGAGGCGCCGCTTCATAGAATGGAATTCGAGCATGATAACTGTGGTATTGGTGCCTGCGTCAATATCAAAGGTCAGAAAAGCCGCACCACTGTTGAGAATGCTTTGAAGATTGTTGAAAATCTGGAGCATAGGGCAGGTAAGGATGCGGAAGGCAAGACGGGCGACGGCGTAGGTATACTGACTCAGATTCCGCATAAATTCATGGTTAAGGTAACAAAGGAGCTGGGTATACATATCGGGGAAGAAAGAGAATACGGCATTGGCGCATTTTTCTTTCCGCACGATGAGCTGCAGCGGAATCAGGCGAAGAAAATGTTTGAGATTATTGTAGAGAAGGAAGGACTGCAGTTCCTTGGATGGAGAAGTGTGCCGACTAATCCGTCAGTACGTGGACATAAGGCGGTGGAATGTATGCCCTGTATCATGCAGGCGTTTATCAAAAAGCCCGCAGGTGTTGCCAAAGGACTTGATTTTGACAGAAAGCTGTATATTTTGAGGAGGACATTCGAGCAGTCAACGGATGTAACTTACGTTGTATCTTTATCCAGCAGGACGATTGTATACAAAGGAATGTTTCTGGTAGGACAGCTTCGTACCTTCTTTTCGGATTTACAGGATAAGGACTTTGAATCGGCTATTGCCATAGTGCATTCCCGTTTTTCCACGAATACCAATCCAAGCTGGGAGCGCGCGCATCCTAACCGGTTTATCGTACATAACGGTGAGATTAATACGATTCGCGGAAATGCGGATAAGATGCTGGCGCGTGAGGAAACGATGGAATCCGTGCATCTGGCAGGGCAGCTGCATAAGGTTCTGCCGGCAATCAGTGCTTCGGGTTCGGACTCGGCGATGTTAGATAATACGCTGGAATTCCTGGTAATGAGCGGTATGCCGCTGCCACTGGCAGTCATGATTACTATTCCCGAACCGTGGGAGAACAACAAGACCATGAGCCAGAAGAAGAAGGATTTTTATCAGTATTATGCAACGATGATGGAACCGTGGGATGGTCCTGCGTCCATTCTGTTTTCTGACGGTGATATAATGGGAGCGGTGCTTGACAGAAACGGTCTGCGTCCTTCCAGATACATGATTACGGATGACGATACTCTGATTCTTTCCTCTGAGGTAGGCGTTCTGGATATTGAGCCTTCTAAAATCGTGGTAAAGGAGAGGCTGCATCCGGGTAAGATGCTTTTGGTAGATTTGGTACAGGGCAGGGTCATTGATGATGATGAGTTGAAAGAAACTTATGCCTCCGCCCAGCCTTATGGTGAATGGCTGGATAATAATATGGTAGCCCTTAGGGATTTAAAGATTCCGAATCAAAGAGTGCCAGAGCTAACATATGAAGAAAGACAGCGTATGCAGAAGGCTTTCGGTTATAGTTATGAGGAGTTGAAGACCAGTATACTTCCTATGGCAAAGAACGGTTCGGAAGCGATTGCGGCAATGGGTGTTGATACTCCGCTGCCGGTGCTTTCCAAAGCGCACCATCCGCTTTTTCATTACTTCAAACAGCTGTTTGCACAGGTTA
>JAAUZS010000091.1 GCA_014804495.1 Lachnospiraceae bacterium | reverse complement strand
CCACAACTTTACCGGAATATTTAGAAAATCCATATTCCGAAGCCAGGCGCAAGTGAACATTTTGTACAATCTGCCCTTCACAGTCTATAAAGCTGCCCTTTATAACCCTAAATTTTGACAGAATAGAAGTTTACAACAAATAAAAAAGGAGAATAAATCATGGAAAACATATTAACCGTAAAAAACCTATGCAAAACATACATCACCAACAAACGCCAGAACAACGTCTTAAAAAACGTAAACCTAAAAGTAGACGAAGGCGAAATGGTAGCCGTTATGGGTCCGTCCGGTTCGGGAAAATCCACGCTTCTGTACTCGGTTTCCGGCATGGACGGCATTACNGCAGGCNANGTGGATTTCTGCGGAAAGGATATTGCTAAGCTTAACCAGAGAGAACTTGCAGACCTGCGNCTTGATGAAATGGGATTCATTTTNCAACAGATGTATATGCTGAAAAATCTTACNGTGCTGGATAATATCATACTTCCGGCATGCCAGTCAGGCAAGCTGCATGAGAGCCGTAAGGATACGGTGAAGCGGGGGCAGGATTTGATGCGNAAGCTTGGAATAATCGAAATCGCAGACAACGACATAAACGAGGTTTCGGGAGGACAGCTGCAGCGTGCATGTATATGCAGAAGCATGATTAACAAACCCAAAATGATTTTTGCAGANGAGCCTACGGGAGCGCTGAACCGCACGTCGTCCGAGGAAGTCATGGAGGAACTTGCAAAGATAAACGNTGAAGGTACGACGATCATGCTTGTAACCCATGATGTCAAGGTTGCNGCAAAATGCACAAGAATACTTTATATAGTTGACGGAAATATAAAAGGAGAGTTTAATTTAGATAGGTATACTAATGGNGGACAGCTAAGAGAGAGNGAACGCTCACTCAACAACTGGCTTATGGAGTTAGGNTGGTAGGAAGGAAAAAACGTGATAGATATTTTAATTGTAGAAGATAATGAAGAGCTTGCGAATCTGCTGTGTGATTTCTTAAGAGCAGAGGATTATACGGTAAGCGTTGCCCTGACAGGAGAAGAAGCCTTGTCGCTGTATGAAAAATACGGCGCAAGGCTTATCGTGCTTGATATAATGCTGCACGGAAAGGATGGATTCTCTGTTTGCAAGAAAATCCGCGAGGAAAGCAATACCCCCATAATCATTGTGAGCGCAAGAACCTCCAAGGACGATAAACTTAACGGACTTATTATAGGAGCGGATGATTACATCGAAAAGCCGTATGACATTGATATTCTCTTAGCAAAAATCAGGGGAATTTTCAAGAGGAGATACTTTATTGATGAGATTACAGACGGCAGTCTGACGCTTAATAAAGAAAGCCGGACCGTGTGTAAAAACGGCGTCGTAGTTGATATGACTTCCAAAGAGTTTGACCTGCTTTTGCTGCTTATGGAAAATAAGGGTAAAACGCTTGGTAAGGAATATATTTTCAATCAGGTATGGGGCAGCGAGAGCTTTTCGGAGCAGCAGACGCTGACCGTCCATATAAAATGGCTTCGGCAGAAAATCGAGGATAACCCCGGGAAACCGCAGAGGATTCAGACGGTCTGGGGAGTGGGGTATAAATTTGTATGAAAAGCTTTAATAGGGTTTTCGCATTGGTCATTGCATTGATTATTATGGTATTTCTGCTGGCAAACATACTGATTCCCATCGCTTTTAAAAGCAGCGGCAGACCTTACCGCGTCGAAATAAGCAGGCTTGCAGATGAAATCGAAAAGAACGGATTTGACAATATTAATCTTGATAATTGCGTCTATGTCACAAATATAACGTGTTTTGATGGCAAAAATTACTCTGCTTTTTTTGAGGATAACGAAAGCGATTATTCAGTCAGGGTAATTAACGGTGAGACTTACCGTTTTGACTACACCTATGTCTCAGGGGCATATGATAAGAATATGGTTTTTTCGGTAAATGTAATGCTTGCTGTAATGTCGATTGTAATTATTTTGATACTGCTTTTTTTCCGAATCAGTATTATCAGACCCTTTGAAGATTTGCGTGATGTTCCATATGAACTTTCAAAAGGAAATCTGACTGTTCCCATAAAAGAGAATAAATACAAATTCTTCGGGAAATTTGTCTGGGGAGTCAATGTCCTTCGCGAAAATATGGAGAAACACAGGCAGCTTGAACTGTCTTTACTGCGGGAGAAAAAGATGCTCGTCATTTCCCTTTCGCACGATATAAAAACTCCGCTTTCAGCGATAAAACTGTATTCTAAAGCATTGTCAAAAGGGCTTTACCGGGACAGGCAAAAACAGCTTGAAATTGCCGAAAGCATAAACTCAAAGGCTGATGAAATAGAGAAATATGTTTCGGAAATTATACAAGCATCAAGCGAGAATTTTCTTGAACTTGACGTTGAAGTAAGTGAATTCTATTTATCTGCGCTGACAGATGAAATCACACGATACTACAGGGACAAGCTGGAAGTGATGAAAATTGATTTTAATGTGGGAGAATACGCCGACTGCATTTTGAAAGGGGATTTTAACAGAAGCGTTGAGGTCTTGCAGAATATTATTGAAAATGCCATAAAATACGGAGACGGCGACAGTATCGAACTGGATTTTTCCGAAGAAGAGGACTGTAAGCTTATTACGGTGAAAAATGGAGGATGTACTTTGCGTGAAGACGAAATTATTCATATTTTCGAGAGCTTTATACGGGGCTCTAATGCAGACGGAATAAGAGGCAACGGTCTTGGATTGTATATCTGCCGTAAGCTTATGAACAAAATGGGAGGCGAGATTTACGCGGAAATGAAAGACGGAAACATGCTTGTTACTACTGTTTTTTCCATGGCATGCACCTAAAAAATTCAAGAAAACTTTCAAATACTATTTACAATAATGACAACTCATGTTATGATATGTTATCATAAGTAGTAATTAAAACTACATGGAATAGTTGCGGAGGCTTTATGAAATATAAAATTGTAGTAGACAGTTGTTGCGAATTGCCGGAACAGTATCGNAAAGATGAGAGATTTGAAATTATCCCGTTAGGATTAGAAGTGGGTGATTATAAAATCATGGATGATAAGAATTTCAGTCANGCTGAATTTCTGGCACAGGTGGCGAACTGTCCGCAGTGCCCGAAGTCGTCATGCCCTTCNCCCGAAAAATATATGGAAGCTTATCGGACGGAAGCCGAGAATGTATTTGTTTTTACCTTATCATCACACTTAAGCGGCAGCTATAACAGCGCGGAAGTGGCTAAGAGCCTGTATATTGAGAAATACGGAGAAAAGAATATCTGCGTNTTTGATTCCGAATCGGCANCNAGNGGTGAGACACAGTACGCCATGATGGCAATGGAGCTTCAGGAGCAAGGAGTTTCCTTTGAAGATACAGTGAAGAAACTGGAAGCATTCAGGAATGAGATGAAGACATACTTCATTTTGGATAATTTAGAGACNCTGCGTAAGAANGGCAGACTCACNGGCGTAAAAGCCATGGTTGTATCAACGCTTAACATTAAACCGATCATGTATGGNGANCANGGAGTAATNGCACAGAAGAGNCAGGCGATAGGAATGAAGAAGGCGCTCAGTAAACTGGCTGATATTATGGTAAAAGAAGTGCCTGACATTAAGGATAGAACGCTTATGATATCACAGTGCAACTGCCCCGACAGAGCGGCATTCTTTAAAAAGGAACTGCTTGCAAGAACCGAAGTGAAGGATGTTATTATCATGGACACTGCCGGCGTAAGCAGTATGTATGCTAATGACGGCGGGGTTGTTATTACAATATAGAAAAATGAATTGGCGAATTCATAAGTATCACGACGATAGCAATCTGCACGATGAGAATCGCGGGCATTCCGTATCGGAAATACCAGTGTTTTGTCTTATGACGGAACAGGAACATACCTATTGTAGTACCCAGACTGCCGCCAATAAAAGCAATGACAAACAGCGTGGATTCAGGAACTCTCCACGCTCTTTTTTTTGCCTTAAGTTTGTCAATGCCCATTATGATTAATCCGATAAAATTAATGACTCCCAAATAAGAAAGGATATATGATATAACGTCCACAGATAACCTCTTATAGTATATAAACCGTAAAACTATTTACCTTCTGTTTCCTGCATCTTCATAGCGCGTACTTTACTTGCAAGACCGAAAAGATTGATAAATCCCTCTGCATCATGATGGTCGTACAAGTCGCCGGTAGTAAAGGAAGCTATGCTCTCGTTGTACAGAGAATATGGTGATGTGGTGCCTGCTTTGATGATATTGCCCTTGTACAGCTTGAATTTTACTTCTCCTGTCACATACCTCTGTGTGGACTCAATGAAAGCCTGCAGCGCTTCGCGAATCGGAGTGAACCACTTTCCTTCATATACAACCTGTGCAAACCTGTTTCCTAAATCAGCTTTAAGTGCATATGTTTCACGGTCGAGAATCAGCTCCTCAAGCTGCTGGTGAGCTTCATACAGAATTGTTCCGCCGGGTGTCTCATATACGCCGCGGGATTTCATGCCTACAACGCGGTTCTCTACGATATCGACAATGCCGATGCCGTGTTTTCCGCCGAGTTTATTTAATTCCTTGATTATTTCAGATACTTTCATATTTTTGCCGTTTACGGACGTCGGAACTCCTTTTTCAAAAGTCATGGTAACATACTCGCCCTCGTCGGGAGCTTTCTCAGGAGTAGTGCCAAGAACTAAGAGATGCTCATAGTTAGGCTCATTGGCAGGGTCTTCCAGTTCCAGACCTTCATGGCTGATATGCCATAAGTTACGGTCACGGCTGTAGCTGTTGTCAGCAGAGAACGGCAGATTGATGCCATGATTGCGGCAGTACTCTATTTCCGCTTCACGGGAATCCATGTTCCATTTCTTATTTCTCCATGCTGCAATGATTTTTAAATCGGGAGCAAGCGCTTTAACAGCCAGCTCGAAACGGATCTGGTCGTTACCTTTGCCAGTTGCGCCGTGACAGATTGCCGTAGCGCCTTCTTTGCGTGCTACTTCCACCAGCCTTTTTGCAATGACAGGTCTTGCCATGGAGGTGCCGAGCAGGTATTTATTCCCATATACTGCATGAGCCTGTATGCATGGAACGATGAAATCATCACAGAACTCGTCTGTCAGGTCTTCAATATATAATTTGGATGCGCCGCTTGATAAAGCTCTTTCCTCCAGACCGTCAAGCTCTTCTTCCTGTCCGCAGTTACCGCACACACAGATTACTTCATAATCAAAATTTTCTTTTAACCAGGGGATGATAACAGTTGTATCAAGACCGCCGGAATATGCAAGAACGACTTTTTCTTTCATAATGATTCCTCCAGATATGTATTTGTATAAAATAGTATGAAAACAATATACATCAATTATTGGAATAACGCAAGAAAAGATTAAGAAAAACTCAATTTCTTCTCACAAGAGATAGGGTTATTCACTGTGCAAAAAAGCAAACATATCCTTCTGCCTGATTAATATAAAGTCCACCATTACGCGGATGATTTGCATCTTGATTATCGTAGAGTATAAGAACTTGTACATTTTTCCTTTCCTGTTCCTCTATATCGTTCTCGCCTGGGAACCAATCAAGAACCATAATACTTTCCATATTATGGTTAGCCCATGATGCAAATGGATTATCATATAAATATTCATATGTATATATTGTTGCGTATTCTGCATAGGTATCATAAACTTTCTGCAGATAGGATTCATCTGCATAGAAGAAAAGTTTATGATATCCGGTGCCCTGAAGAAAATTTGGAAGGCATACCCATTCAACATCAGAAGCCAAATCAGGAATTTTATCCGGAAAATAATTATACCTTTGTGAATCTTCTGCTTTTAAAGATGCAATATCATTTTTATATTCATAACTGGCGTGATATGGGAATAGAATATTCAAATATAGTCCAAAATACCAAAGAATTAAAATAGAAATAAT